>DAOWHZ010000094.1 GCA_030641105.1 bacterium
AAAAAATTAATAATATACACCGATGGCGGTGCTCGCGGCAATCCGGGACCGGCTGGGATTGGCGCTGTGATTTATGATGAGCAGAAAAATATCATTGCAGAAATATCAGAATATATTGGCAAGACAACCAACAATCAAGCAGAATATAGGGCTGTTATAGCCGCTATAGAAAAAGCAAGAGAATTGGGCGCTGAAGAATTAGAATTTTATTTGGACAGCGAATTAGTAGTAAAACAACTAAGCAGGGAATATAAAGTAAAAAATAAAGAATTAGCGCCTTTGTTTATTAAAATTTATAATGCAACTTTAAGTTTTAAAAAAGTTGTTTTTAAACATATTAGGCGTGAGATGAATAAAGAGGCGGACAGGTTGGCTAATTTGGCAATGGATAGGGGGAGGTAATTTGAAATTTGGGCGTATAACTCAGTGGTAGAGTGCTACGTTCACATCGTAGAAGTCTCTGGTTCAAATCCAGATACGCCCACAAAAATCCTTGACTTTTTTATGTTTCAATGTTATTATAATTTTGACTATTTTGTATTTTAAATTTCACTAATATCAGGGCAAGTAGGCAATCGCCCTTTCGGATTTCGGATTTCGGAAGTCGGATATCGGATTATGCTAATAAAACGCAAATCCGAAATCCGATATCTGAAATCCGATATCCGAATCGGGAGGAAAGTCCGGACTCCATTATAAAGAATGGTGGGTAACACCCACGGTCCCGCCTTGGCGGGATACGGAAAGTGCCGCAGAGACTATACTAGTCCCGCCTTGGCGGGATCAAAGGTGAAAAGTTGGTTGGTGTCTTTTGTTCTCGAGACAAAAAGCTACAACCTTTCCTGATTGGCGACAATCAAGGATGGTAAACCCCATTTGGAGCAAGAACAAACCCTCCTTTGCTAAAGCTACGGAGGGCAAGCCCTTTAATTAATTGATAGTTGGAGGACTTGTCCCCCGTAGCTTTAGCGAAGGGGGATGAAAAGTGGTTCGCATGATCTTGGCAGTAATGTCAGGACCAGATAGATGATTGCCTCCGCCAGCTGGCGGAACAGAATCCGGCTTATAGCTTGCCTTGATATTAGTGAAATTTTTAGAAATAATGCGAATCTACAAATTATGCAAATTCTACAAACTTGCGAATTATTAATTCGCGTATTCGCGAGTTTGTAGAATTTGCATTAAAATTTGTAGATTCGCATTATATTTTTTATGAAACGTTCAGAACTATTTTTCTCATTCCTCCTTGTGCCGCTGGATTTTGCCATGATAGTGCTGGCTGGCATTTCAGCTTATTATATTCGTTATGCTGATTTTTTCCAACATTTCAGGCCGATTATTTTTGACCTTGAGTTTGTTGGCTATATTAAGATTGTTTTATTGATTGCCTTTTTTTGGCTGGTAATTTTCGCTTTGGCCGGGCTTTACAATATTAAGAGCGCTCGGAAATTAGTTAAAGAGACATATAGAGTTGTTTTGGCCTGTTCTACCGGGTTAATGTTAATTGTTATATTGATTTTTGTAAGACGGGAATTATTTGATTCTCGTTTTATTGTTTTAGCCGGCTGGATATTGGCTATAATTTATATTAGTTTTGCGCGCAGTTTAATTAGATTCATTCAAAGAGCTTTATTTAAATATGACATTGGAGTGCATAAAATTATTTTGGTTGGCAATAGCAAAACAACCGATAATCTAATTTATGAATTTTCCAGCCAAAAGAGCTCTGGGTTTGAAGTTGTTAAGAGATTGCGTGATTTTAGCATTGAAACAGCCCAAGAATTAACGGAATTTTTAAAAAGCAAAGAAGTTGATGAAATAATTCAGAGCGATCCAAATTTAAGCAAGGCAGAAATTTTGCGGCTGTATGATTTTGCCGATGAGCATCATTTAACCTTCAAATATGCGGCAGATCTTTTGGGCACTAAAGTACTAAAAACTGAAGTAGTTGAAATTGCCGGCATTCCAATAGTTGAGGTCAAAAAAACCCCGTTAGATGGCTGGGGCAGAATTGTTAAAAGAATTTGTGATATCATTGGTTCGCTGATTTTAATAATTGTAACCGGCCCTATTATGATTTTGTCAGCTATAGCTATAAAAATAGATTCACACGGATCAGTCTTTTTTTCTTGCCGAGATGATGGCAACCCGCTGTATCGGGTTGGTCAAGGCGGCAAATTATTTCCTTATTTTAAATTTCGTTCCATGCTGCCTGGTACTGACAGTATGCGTTATAATGAATTAGCTGATAAAGATGTTAGAACTGACGGGCCAATGGTAAAGATTAAAGATGATCCAAGAATTACACGCGTTGGTAAATTCATCCGTCGCTGGAGCATTGATGAATTGCCCGAATTATTTTTAGTTTTAGCCGGTAAAATAAGCTTAGTTGGACCTAGGCCGCATTTGCCGGAAGAAGTCGCTAAATATGAACATCATCATAAAAAAATCCTGACTATTAAGCCGGGCATGACTGGACTGGCGCAAATTTCCGGTCGCAGCGATTTAACTTTTGAAGATGAAGTAAAATTAGACAATTATTATATTGAAAACTGGTCGTTGCTGTTTGATTTAGCGATTTTATTAAGAACGCCAGTGGCGGTGGTAAAAGGGAGGAAAACAGAATAGAGTGAAAAACCAAAAATTAAATACCAAAGACCAAAAACAAAAATTGTAAAGCAAATATAAAATACGCAAATATTTCCCCGATATCCTGATTAACTGACATCCTTTCCCTGATTACCTGTTCAACTGATAGCCTTAAAGGTTATCAGGCAATCTGTTGAGCAGGGAAAGGATGTCAGTTAATCAGAATATCAGGTTTATTTTTACATTTTACAGTTTTTGTTTTTAATTTTTGATATTTGTTTTATTTATATGAAAGTAGCTTTAATCCATGACCATCTCGCCCAGGACGGGGGCGCGGAAAAAGTTTTAAAGGTGCTGGCGGATATTTTTCCTGAAGCGCCGATTTATACCTTGCTTTATGAAAAGAAAAATGTTGATAAGTATTTTAAGAATAAGTATATTGAAACTTCCATAATTCAGAAACTGCCGGGCGGAGTGAAACATTATCAATGGTACATGCCGTTTATGCCAATGGCGGTGGAGTTTTTTGATTTGCGCAGTTATGATTTAGTAATATCTGACGCCAGCGCATTTGCCAAGGGCGTGATTACTTCGCCGGATACTCTGCATATTTGCTACTGCCATACCCCAACGCGCTATCTTTGGGATTATACGCATCAATATATTAATGAGCTTAAACATAATAAATATTTAAAGAAAATTATTTCTTTGGTTTTGAATTACATTCGGCTTTGGGACAGGATGGCCGCTGATAGAGTTGATAAATTCATTGCTAATTCTAAGACTGTCCAACAAAGAATTAAAAAGTATTATAGGCGCAATTCAATAGTTATTTATCCTCCCGTAGAGTTGGATAAATTTTATATTTCAGATGATTTAGCGGATTATTTTCTGATTGGCGGACGGTTGGCGCCCTACAAAAGAGTGGACATGGTAATTGATGCTTGCAATAAATTAAACAAGAAACTTAAAGTTTTTGGCGACGGCGTTGATTTGCCGCGGCTTAAAGAAATAGCCGGAGATAATGAAAATATTGAATTTTTAGGCAGAGTTGACGATAAAATAAAAGCTGAACTATATAGCAAGTGCCAGGCTTTTTTTAATCCCCAGGAAGAGGATTTTGGCATTACTGTGATTGAAGCAATGGCTTCTGGCAGGCCAGTGATTGCTTATAGAAAAGGCGGAGCGACTGAAACAGTTGTTGAAAATGTGACAGGCAAATTTTTCAATAAGCAAACAGTTGAAGATTTAATTGAAGTGTTGAGAAATTTTAATAGCCGCAGTTTTGATCCAAAAATAATTCGCCAGCATGCTGAAAAATTTTCAACTGAAAGATTTAAAAAAGAAATAAAAAGTTTTATTGAGGAGGAATACAGAAAATTTAAAATTTAAGATTTTAGATTTGAGATTTATGCAAATTGGAATTGATATTAGAGCATTAATGGACGCGCAATATAGCGGCGTTCCAGAATATACATTAAATTTAGTCAAGGAGATTTTAAAGCTGGCTAATCAAAATTATTATAAGTTGTTTTATAATTCAGGAAGAGATGTTAGTCAACAAATTCCAAAATTTGTTGGTGAAAATGTAGAAACTGTCAGCACCAGATATCCAAATAAAATATTTAATTTTGTAATGCAAAAAACATTACATCAACCAAAGATTGATCAACTGCTTGGAGTCAGTCTTTTTTTTATGCCTAACATAGGTTTTATTAGCTTATCTAATGGATGCAGGAAAATAATTACTATTCATGATCTGTCCTTTTTGCGTTACCATGAATTTTTTTCTTCAAAAAGACAGCTGTGGCATAAGATAATTAATGCTAGAAAGTTACTTAGGGATGCTGATATAATAGTGGCTGTGAGCGAAAATACCAAACAGGATGTTGTTGAATTGTGCGATGTAAATCCAAATAAAGTAAAGGTAATTTATTCAGGCATAGGCCATCAATATCATCAAATAAAAAATGCACAAGCGCAAAATTTTGCGTTTCAAGATTTTGCGCTTGTGCAAAAGAAATATAATTTGCCTAACAAATATATTTTATATTTAGGAACATTGGAGCCGCGCAAGAATGTGGAAGGAGTAATTCAAGCTTATGATAAATTAAGAATGAAAAATAAAGGGCTGGCAGAAGGGAAATTAATAATAGCAGGAGGCAAGGGTTGGAAATCAAAAAACATTTTTAGAGTTTGGCAAGAGTCAAAATATAAAGATGATATTCAGTTTTTAGGTTATATTGATTCGGTTGATAAAGTTTATCTTTATAATTTGGCTGCTTTGTTTATTTTTCCATCGTTTTATGAAGGTTTTGGTTTTCCGCCGCTTGAAGCTATGGCTTGCGGCACTCCTGTTGTAATCAGTTTTGCTTCATCTTTGCCTGAAGTAGCCGGAGAAGCCGCTATTATGGCAGATCCTTATAATATTACGGATATTGCCAATGCCATGGAACAGGTTTTAACAAACCAGGGATTGCAAAATGATTTAATTAAAAAAGGCCTGGCGCAAGCCAGACGATTTAGCTGGGATAAAACCGCTAAAGAGTATTTAGAGGTTTTTAGGTATTTGGATAATTCTGCCTGACATTATATTATTATATTAAGTTATCAGTTTGCGGAACTCCATACCAAATGGAACCAACAAATAAAAATATCTCTGCTGTTTGTAGGGCTGTTTTTATTTGGGTCGCATTATGTTCCTCTGCTCTCTACCACACCAAAAACCACCTCTTGGCGAGGTGGTTTTGGGTTTTTTAGAATTAGATTTTTGATTGTCCGTCGCAATTTTCTGTGGAGAGACTGCGACGAGACGTAAAATATGTGCTTGACTTTTTGTATAAGTTGTATTAGTATATTAATACTCGAAGATATTGATTGGCCCAAAGAAATTTGGTGGCCATTGTGATGACACTAAGCAGGAAGGCGCCAAGGCCAACGCGACCGCCGATCAATTTTCGAGTTTTGTAAAATTGCGTTGGTACCAAAGAGTGTCCCATCCACCCCCCCCCCCCCGTAGTTTAGTTAATGCGGGGGGCTTTTTATTTCAAATTTAAAACTCATATTATGTTTTCAAATATTATGTTTTCAAAGAGTGATCATGTAATATGTCATACAACAAGTTATATGCGAATTTATTGTTTTTTTGTTAAAAATTAGTTAAAATAAAATTACCTGTAACTATTTATATTATAACAAATAAACATCATATTTTGCAATAAAATTTTATGCCCATCAACTATCTCAAAATCGGCAAAGCCGCTGATCTATCTGGCAGAGACAGAAAATTATATAGAGCGCTGGAAATATTTCCAGGTTTTTTGTCATGGGCAACACTTTTGATTTTGTTGATTTTGTCTTATTTTAAGCCGGTTTGGGTAGCTTATTTTATTATTGCTTTTGATGTTTATTGGCTATTGCGGGTAGTTTATCTGGGTATTCACTTAATTGTTGCGTATAGAGAAATGAAAAGGAATATGAAGATTGATTGGCAAAAAAAATGCGAAGACCTCACCCCCCGCCGATGCCAAGGCTTTGGCGGGCAAGCCAACCCCCCTCCTTCGCAAGGAGAGGGGAGTATTGGCTGGCAAAATATAATTCATTTAATAATTTTGCCGACTTATAATGAAGGCGTGGAAATAATACAAACCTGTTTTCAGGCCTTGGTTAATGATGGCTATCCAACTGATAAAATGATTGTGGTTTTAGCAACTGAAGCAAGGGCTGGGGTTGAAGCGCAAAAACGAGCTAAGCAAATTGAGCAGGAATTTGGCCGCAGGTTTAGAAATTTTTTAATTACAGTTCATCCTGATAATATTGCC
>DAOWHZ010000051.1 GCA_030641105.1 bacterium
CCCGCAGGCGAGGAATCCCTTAACCATGAATAGCGCAAAAACCAAGTTTAAGGGATTTCTCTCTCCGCTGCGGCTCCGTTCGAAATGACAAATATTCGTATTTGTAAATTTGTAGCTGATTTGTAGATTTGTAGGGAAAAAATTATGTTAAATAATTTAATAAAACTTAATCTAAAAAAGAAAATTTCTATCAGCATAGTTGTATCTGTTTTAATTATTGGCGGTTTAGTTTATTTTGTGGTTATACCAATAATTAATGATATTAAAAAAATGGGAGAAAAAATTGAAAATCAAAGAATTGACCTAGAGCAAAAATACATTAAAGGCCAAAGCTTAAAGCAATTAACTGAAAATCTAAAAAAAATTGAGCCGCAGCTAGTTATATTAGATCAAATTTTTATTAAACAGGATTATGAATTAGAATTTATTACTAAGTTAGAAGAAATAGCTGAACAAAATAATGTCTCACAAACAATAAATTTAAATACTGCAAAAATTAATAAAGATAAAAGTTATCAAACACTGCCGCTACAACTTTCAGCGCGAGGCAATTATAAGAATATAATGAACTATTTAATAAATCTGGAAGCTTTAAATTATTATATTAATATTGATTCTATAGATTTATCCTCTGCTTCTACTAAACTATCCGCAACTTCTGAAGTACAAACAACTTTTAGTAATATCAACCTAACAATTTCCGCTAATACTTACTGGAAGTAATGCGAAACTACGAATTATGCGAATTCTACAAACTTGCGAATTAATCATTTGTAGCATTCGCAAGTTCGTAGTTTCGCATTACTAATTCGTAGGTTCGTATCATATTTATATGAAGAAACTTAAATTCAAAATCACTCCAAAAAGAATAACTTTCTGGTTCTGTTTTCTAATTATCATTGCCAGCTTATTTGTATTTGGCTGTGTTTCATTATTTTTATATGAAAATTTTTATCAAACCATTACTCAATCCAAAGAAATTTTAATCCTTCAAAAAGAAGTGGCTATTGAAGCAATTAATATGAAAAAATTTGAGGATATTATGGAAAAAATCAAACAAAAAACTAGTTTGCGTGAAATAGAAAAATTTAGTGATCCGTTTGATTAGTACTCGCTAATTAATCGCGAATTTAAAGCGAATAGTCGCGAATACAATAAAATTACAATTAATAGTTATCCACCACCGAACTAACTAATTTTAAATAAATTTAATAATAAATATAGATAACTTATGGTACGCAATAATAAAAAATATCTTAAATAATTAATAATTTTGGTAATTAATTTTACTAATAAAAAAATAGTTCTTTAGGCTTTTCTGTAGGTAAATAATTTGGCTACTAAAATTGAGCGATATTGAACTGTTAAATGATTAAAATAATGATAGTTTGTTCAATATTAGCTTATATTGCTAAAAAAACAGCCTTTAAAATTTTAAAATGTAAAATTCATACTGATTGCATAATAATTGTTTTAAGGGGTTTCGCATAGGTAATCGGTCTAATTTTTAGCGCAAAGATCAATTATTATTATTTACTTATAAGACTGTCTAAAGAATCACAAAAATTTATGAATAAAACGGAAATGGGGGCAGGCGCCTTTAATTCGTCTGATGAACAAAAGGAGGATGTAATTACACCCGAACAAGAAGCTATAGAAAAAAATCGTTTAACAAAAGATGAGGCACGAGACGAAGCTTCAATGTTAGACCATCAAGCTAGAATGGACAATAAATATATGAAGGATAAAGAGAGTTTGTTTACTAAAGAAGATTATGATAAAGCGGAAGAAGTTATTAATGAGTTAATTGAAAAAGCAAAAAACGAATCTTCTTTAAAAAGATTTATGATTACGGTAGAAGAAATAATGAACAAAACAGAACACAGGGTAAAAAGTTTGATAGAACTTGTTACGTGGGGACCTGAAAAAGCATGGTTACCGTCATATGAACGCATGTTTATTTCTGCTAAAGAAAAGCTGGAAAAATATAAAGATCGAGCAAGAAAAGTTTCGCGCCATACTAAAAACGAAGAGTAGAATTTTACCAAATTATTTTTCCCCGCCGCGTCGCAGTCTCCTGAAAGGGACTGCGACGGACAAGCGCAGGCAAACCGTCGCAGTTCTCTGCTGAGAGACTGCGACGAGGCGGAAAAAGAGAAAAATATGTATAATTCTTTCTTTCAAAATTAAGCTTTTTATAATTTTTTTTCAAAAGAAAAACCGTTGAAAAAAATCCAACGGTTAAAAGGAATGCCAACCCAACACCTCAGTTAAAATCCGACAACTTCGATCTTGTCGAGCTCTCCTTTTTTAATGTGCTGGAAAACATTGGCGACTTTTTTAAGCCACAGCCTTTTTGCTTTTACCATATTTTTCTTGGTGAATATAAGAATTTTGTCAAAACCGATATAAGCTGACAATACCATTACATCACCGTTCTCCGGGCACAAGACGGTTGCTATGGTTCTGGACGGAATCACGACTCGAGCGTTAATTCCTTTTTCATCAAGCAGATCCTGAACTATGGCTTGGTTTTTTTCAAGTATATCCCTGGCCAATTGTCTCTCTTCCAATGTTTCAGTAATCCTACCCAGAGGACAAAATTCACTTTCATAACCCTTCTCTTTAAAGGCATTATTAATGTCTGTCCCGCCGCCAACTATAATGGCAGTAGAATATTTTTCAGAAAATTTTTTCAAACGCTCCAGTACGTTTTTATTTCTAAGTCCATCACCTGAAATTTTAACAAGCCCGTTTGGCTTTGCCATGAATTTTCCTCCTTTCAGTTGATATTATTTGATATTGTCCTTCCACTCCAACTACACTTTAGTTAATCACACTATCAAATAAAAATCAAGTCGCTATTGGTAAAAAATTATAAAAAGCTTAAAATAAATTATACAGATTTTTCTCTTTTGCTCCACCCAAATTTTTATTTATTCTTTTCTTAATTAAAATAATAAGGTAGGATAAATAAAACTTCAGATATCAAAAAAATGTTATACGAAATTCCATTTTTGAAAAACTAAAAACTATTCACTTTGCAGTAAAATGAATAGTTTTATTATTGATTTGTAGATTTGAGTGCGCTAATACTCCGGCGACATCTTCCTCAACCTCTCCACAATCCCAGGCAAAACCTTAATCACTTTTTTTATTTCCGCTTCAGTCGTGCCCTTGCCCAAAGTAAATCTAATTGAATTATGCACCACCTCCTGTTCAATACCCATCGCTAACAAAACATGCGACGCTTTCAGATCCTTTGAGGCGCAGGCAGAGCCGGTTGAAACAGCAATGCCTTCTAAATCCAAAGAAATTAATATTGACTCCCCTTCCACGCCTAAAAAAGAAAAATGAGCATGAGATGGCGTTGCGTTTTCTCTATCTGTGTTTAAAATAACATTTGGAATATTCTTCATTATACTTTCCACTAACATATCACGCGATTTAGTGATCTTTTTATTGTTTTTGTCTTGTTCATCACCTGCCAGCTCTATGGCAGCTCCTAAGCCAACAATTCCTGTAACATTTAAAGTGCCACTGCGCAAATTTTTTTCATGATGTCCGCCAAGCTGTACAGCTTTAAGCAACGTGCCATCTTTAACAAATAAAGCGCCAACACCTTTTGGCCCATAAATTTTATGGCTTGATAAACTTAATAAATCACAATGCAGGCGTTTAACATCACAATTTAAAAAATTTACAGCTTGCGTAGCGTCAGTATGAAAATAAATTGGTTGTGGCTTACATCCCCTATTTTTTGTTCTACATTTCTTCCACTCATTCAACCTGCCGTCATTTATTTTCTTAATAATCTTGCCTATTTCCCTAATTGGCTGAATACTGCCTATTTCGCTATTAACATACATCACAGAAACTAAAACTGTATTATCTTTAATGGCTTTTTTAAATTTTTCAACATCAACAACCCCGTTCGGCTTAACTTGCAGATAAGTAACAGCATAACCGCTCTTTTCCAGTTCCATGCATGGCTCTAAAACCGCATCATGCTCAATTACAGAAGTGATGATATGAGAATTTTTTACTCCTTGGTCCCGCAAAGCTCTAATAACGCCTTTAATAGCTATATTGTCAGATTCAGTAGCCCCGGAAGTAAAAATAATTTCATCTGCTGTGCAATTTAAAAATTCAGCCACTTGCTCACGAGCTTTATCAACTCCGGCAATTGCTTCTTGGCCAAAAGTATGGATTGAAGAAGGATTGCCAAATTTTTTTTGAAAATAAGGCATCATAACATCTATTACTTTCTTATCTGTTGGTGTTGTTGCGCTATGGTCTAAGTATATTTTGGTCATATATTTTTTAAATTCCAAAACTCAAATTACAAATAACAATTACCAAAATTAATAACCCATCTTACGCAAATTACAACTTAATATAATATCACATAAATTGCCGCTCCCGCCGCCCAGCCATGAATGGCAGGGCTAGGTTTTGTGTTTGTAATCCTGATAAATCAGGATATTGCTATTAATATTTCTACATATAGCCCTATTCATAGGGCTTAAAAACCTATATCATAGCCCTGCCATTCATGGCTGGGCGGCAAAAGCAAAATAACTGTTGAAAATTATAAAATTTGCGTAAAGTGTGTTAATAATTTGAAGTTTGAGATTTTGGTAATTGTAATTTGTTTGGAATTTGTAATTTGAAATTTGGGATTTATTTTCAAAGTAAAATTTCAAACAGCGACTACCTCCTTCACCTCCGGCACCTCTTTTTTAATCTCCACCTCAATCCCCTGCTTTAATGTAACTTGCGCCATTGGGCAGTGCGCGCACATGCCCATTAACTCAACTTTTAAAACACCGCTCTTCTTGTCAAAGCTTACAAAATGCACATCGCCGCCGTCAGCTTGAAGTGATGGCCTGATTTTATCTAAAGCTTTTTTAATTTTATTTTCCATAAAAATTAAATCATTAATAAATAATATACTATTTTTTTTCAAATTCCTTGAATCCGCTTGGAGCCCGACTTTTAATTAAAAGAATATATGCGAAATAATATAATAAAGGAGTACATATTGAACAAAAAAATAACAAATGGATATTTATATTTATTAACTTCATTTCTATATTTATATCCTCCTGAGTAAAATAATTGTGATAATCAAAAGAGGCGGATTTAAAAGCGTTAAAATAAAAAAAAGTAAACATTATAGCCATAGCTAAAAGAGTAAGACCAAATAACTTTCTCTCAAAACTAATAGATATTAATGGGCTTTGTTCACTCGGTGAAACATAAATGTATTTATTATTGATTAATTTTTTACATCCTTTTAAAGATCCAGTAACTTTTAATTTTCTTAACGTATCACCTGTATGCAATACTTCTATAACGCCTCCGTCATTTTTATTTAAATAATCAAAAAAAATATTAATAAAATTATTTTCTTTATTTTCGGGCCAATTAATAATTAGATTATTTGCTTTATCTTTTTTAATTATTCTTGCATGATATATTTTGCTATCACCATCCATTGAAATTCTTATTGGATCTGCTTCAGCTATATCTTCCTTGCGAATAGTAGAACGACCATTATTCCAAAAAGCAACTTTACTAATTATTAAATTATTAATTTCTTTATCTTTATATAATATTTTTAAATCTTTAAAATCATCTAGATTTTCTATTAAGCTATAACTTCTAATAGAGTATACAAATTTCTTTTTTTCTTTTAACAAAAAGGGGATGAATAGAGCTGCTAGTGCCAAAAAAAGTAAAGCAAAAGTCAAAAAATTACTATTAGTAATATTAATTAATAATTCGTTATTTTCTATCAAGCTTAATAGGCCCATATATACTATTTAGAATTATAGTTTTCAATCGCTTGTTGCAAAGCATCAACCCCCAGCATTGAACAATGTATCTTAATCAACGGCAAGCCACCTAAATCTTTTACAATATCATCTTTTTTAATCTTCAATGCCTCATCCAAAGTTTTGCCTTTAGCCCTATCAGTTAAAACAGATGACACTGCAATCGCAGCCGCACAGCCCAAGGTTTCAAATTTAATATCAATTATTTTATCGTCTTTAATCTTCAGATAAATCTTCAAAATATCTCCGCAAACCGGATTACCTACTTTGCCAACAGCGTCAGCATTTTTGATAACGCCTTGATTGTGTGGATTGCGAAAATGTTCTATAACTTTTTTTGAGTATGGCATAAAATTTAGTAATAAGTAATAAGACATAAGTAATAAGGGTTTTATTCCAAGAGAAATCAATTCCAAAAATTCTTATTACTTATTACTGATTACTTATTACTCTTCTAATATATAAACACCTGCGTCCCAACCTCTGCCCAATTATACAAAAACTCCGCCGATCCCACTCCCAAGCGAATACAACCGTGCGAAACCGGCTTGCCTAAATGATCTTCACCTTCCTTAGAGCCGTCTGGCCATTCAGGCAATTCATGAATGCCGAAATAACCACTCTGCAAGCTCATCCACCATGGCATCCACAAGCCCCAGCTTGACCATGCTCGCGGATGCTTTCCGTCAATTTTATAATGTCCAAGCGGCGTGTGCATTCCGGCGCGGCCGGTTGAAACTAAAAAGGTTTCTATCCGTACTCCGCCTAAAAAATAGCTTAATTCTTGCGTCCCTGTGTTAATTTTAATTCTTTTGTCTAATTTTACTCTATCGCTATTTAACGGATCATAGCCATTTTTAATTTCTTCGCCATCTTTAAATCCATCACCATCACTATCAGGATTTGATAAATCAGTTTGAAAATTCAGTTCCATTCTATCGGACAGTCCATCTCCATCATAATCATTATCTTCCAATCTCACTGGCTCCGGATTATGCGGTGAGTACCCGAAATTTAATTCAATCCAATCATTATAGCCATCGCCATCTGTGTCTGGATTATTAATATCAGTTTTATAAATTTCTGTTTCATCCTTATCTGGCACGCCGTCCCAATCACTGTCAGCTAAACCATTAGCAAGCACAGGCATGAATGCTATAAATAAAATTAAAAATA
>DAOWHZ010000049.1 GCA_030641105.1 bacterium
AAAAATCCTTTGCCACAAAACAAAACTCTTAATACTCTTGGTCATTTTATAAATCTCCCCTGTCAATTTTAAATTTTCTTCTAATAATTTTTTTATTTGTCCCGCCTCTTTGGCGGTGAATTCTTCATCCATATTTTTTTAAATTTTAAATATATTTATTACTATTTACTATCCTCTCCCAAATGCCTTTCAATAACACTCTTCATCCCTTCCTCATCTACCCCATCCAAAGCCACATAATCTTCAAAAGGCGCGGCTCCTGCTATTTGTTCGCCATTAACAAAAATTGTCGGGGTGCCAATAGCGCCTGCATCCTTGCCTGCCGACATCTGCGCAGAAATTTTATCTTGATATTTTTTTGTTTCCAAGCATTGATCGAATTTAGCCGCATCCAAGCCAATATCAACCGCATCTTGTTTAAATTGCCCTATGCTCATTTTATTTCCTCTGTTATCAGCTAACAATTTATCATGCATCTGCCAAAACTTATCTTGTTCAGCCGCGCATTCAGCGGCTAAAGCAGTTATCATAGCATGGGAATGGATTCTTTGGGGAAAATGGCGAAAGGCAATAACAATCTTGTTGCCGAATTCCTGCTTTACCTGTTCAATCGTCTCATTAAGTCTGGCAAAAAAAGGGCAAGCAAAGTCGTTATAAATTATCAACTGTACCGGAGCGTCAATATCGCCTAAGACATGATCTTCTTTGTTAATCTCTTTTACTGGTTGATATATTTGCTGTTTGGCTTTTTGCATAGCTTCCCGGTTAGCTTCCAAAAGAGCTTTTCCTTCATTCTCCGCCTGTATTTCTGCTTCAGTTTTCTCCGGCAAGGTTATTTGTTGTTCTGTTTTGTTTTTATTGTTTGACACAAAAACCATTACTGCAATTAATCCTATTAAACAGCATATTATTACGCCGATAATTATTATTGTTTTTGATGTGTTTTTAATCATAAATTTATCTCCCACAAATCTACAAATCCTTTACAAATTTACAAATATGCCACCACATTCCTACTGCATTCGTAAATTTGAATATATTTGTAAATTTGAGTATTATTTATAATGTTAGTTTTTTATTATGCCACTCTGTTGCCTGCTGATAGTTGTGCCCAAGTCCAAATATAGTGGCTTCGTCAAATCTTCTGCCAATCAACTGCATACCCACTGGCAGGCCATCCACAAAACCGCAAGGAATAGACATAGCCGGCAAACCAGCCAATGAAGCGCTGGACATAAAAATATCTTCTAAATACATAGCAAGAGGATTGCCCTTCTTTCCAATTTTAAAAGCGATATCAGGAGTAGTTGGAGTTAAAATAACATCTACATTTGATAATTCTTTATCAAGCTCTTTAGCGATAACGGTCCTAACCTTTTGCGCCTGCAAATAATAAGCATCGTAATAACCAGCGCTCAAAACATAGGTGCCTAACATAATTCTGCGCTTAGCTTCAGGCCCAAACCCCTTGCCCCTGCTTTTTAAATAAACTTCCATTAAATTTTTAGCGCCTTTATCTCCCTCTCCTTTAGAAGGAGAGGGCTGCTTGTCCGCAGAAACATCAGTGAAGGCGGAGGGTGAGGTTAAACCGTATCTTATTCCATCAAATCGAGCTAAGTTAGAACTTATTTCCGAAGGAGTAATTATATAATATGTAGCTACAGCGTATTTAGTATGCGGCAAGTTAATTTCAACTGTCCCAGCGCCAAGTTTTTCCAGCTCTTTTATCGCCTGCCTGACCATTTTCTCAACATCCTTATTCATGCCTTTAATAAAAAATTCTTTTGGCAAACCGATTTTTATTCCCTTGATATTTGACCTTAAATTACTAACATAATCATCAACTTTATAATCTACTGTTGTTGAATCATTTTTATCAACTCCAGCCACAGCTTTTAAGACTATGGCCGCATCTTCAGTTGTTTTAGTAATTATGCCCGGAACATCAGTAGAGCTTGTCATAGCGATTAAACCAAACCTGCTTACCCTGCCATAAGTGGGCTTTAAGCCAACTGCGCCGCAATAGCCGGCTGGATGCCTGGTTGAACCGCCTGTGTCAGTGCCAAGCGCAAAAATGCACATATCAGCCGCTACTGCCGCGGCTGATCCGCCGGATGAACCGCCCGGCACCCGCTCCAAATCCCATGGATTATGGGTCGGTCCAAACGCGGAATTTTCCGTTGAAGCGCCATGGGCAAACTCGTCTAAATTGGTTTTGCCTAAAATAACCGCGCCAGCTTGCTTTATTTTTTTTATTACAGTAGCGTCATAAGGCGCGATATAATTTTCTAAGATGCGGGAAGCTGCTGTAGTTTTAATGCCTGCTGTCATAATATTATCTTTAATCAAGCAGGGAATTCCAAGCAGTTCTCCGCTTTCACCTTTAGCGAATTTTCTATCCGCCTCTTTTGCCATCTCTAATGCTTTTTTCTCACACACAGTTAAACATGCCTTAATTTTATCATCAACTTCCTTAATGCGCGCCAAACAAGCTTCAGCCAACTCAACCGAAGTTATTTCCTTGTTTGCTAACTTTTGAGAAGCTTGCTTAATTGTTAATTGGTTTAAATTCATAAATAATCATATAAATCTTATTAGGTGACTCACATTACGCACAAACTCTATAATTCCAAAGCTGTTCTGCTTTCCCGCCCAGCCATGAATGGCAGGGCTATGATATAGATTTTTAATCCCGCCAAGGCGGGATATATAAAAATATTGTTAGCAATATCCTGATTTATCAGGATTATAAACACAAAATATAGCCCTGCCATTTATGGCTGGGCGGCGACAGGAGCGGAAATCTGCTAAGGTGAGTTAGTAAATCAAAAATCGTCAATCGTCAATCAAGAATCACAACACCCGTTTCACTTTCACCTGCCTCTTCTCCATCTCCGGCGCCTGCTCAAGCGCTACCTGCGCTTCACGCTCATCCCATTCCTTAACTTCATCTTCCCGAAAAACATTTTCCAACCCGGTAACCTGCGCGGTTGGCTCCACGCCGCTAACATCTACTTCCTGCAATTGGTCAATATAACTTAAAATATCAGACAGTTGGCTGCCGTATGTCTTTAGTTCTTTTTCAGTTAATTCTAAGCGGGCTAAATTAGCAATATGTTGAATGTCTTTCTTATTTAGTTTCATATTTTCACCCACGAATATACAAATCAAGTACAAATTTGTATATTCGTGAGTATTATAACATTTTTAAAAATTCCTTCTCATCTATAACTTTAACTCCCAATCTTTTCGCCTTATTGTATTTGCTTCCAGAATCAACGCCTGCCACTACATAATCAGTTCTTTTGCTAACAGCAGACGAAACATTTCCCCCTAATACTCTTATTCTAACTTTTGCCTCCCCCCTTGTCAAACTATCCAAAGTGCCAGTTAACACAAATGTCTTGCCAGCCAAAATCTGCTTTCTGCTTTCTGCTTTCTGCTTTCTAATCATAGCTCCGTTTCTCTCTAACCTATTTAGCAATTTTAAATTCCGCGCATCCCTAAACCAATCATAAATACTCTTAGCCATCACTGAACCAAAATCATAAATCTTTTCAATTTGTGCCAAGTCAGCTTTTTTAATTCTTTCCAAATTGCCAAATTTATCAGCTAATTCAATTGCTGATTCTTCTCCAATATGCCTGATGCCCAGGCCGTAAATAAAACGAGCTAAATCAATTTCTTTCTTAGCGGCTATTGCCTTTACCAAGTTTTCAGCCGATTTGTCTGCAAATCTTTCTAGCGGCTTTAAGTCACCAACAGTTAGTTTATAAAAGTCGCTAATGTCGCGCACTAAACCAACTTTTACTAACTGCTCAATTATTTTCGGGCCCAAGCCCTCAACATCAAGCGCTCCTTTGCTCGCCCAATGAGTTAAGCAACGAAGATTAACGGCATAACAATTTTTATTAACACAACGATAAGCAACCTCGCCGGAAACTTTTTCTACTTTGCCGCCACAAATTGGGCAATGACTTGGAATATGTATGCCTTTTTCTTTCCCTTCGCGCAATTTAAACAAAACCTGTATAATCTTGGGGATAACATCGCCGGCCCGCTCAATAATTACTGTATCGCCAATTTTTAAACCAAGGCGCTTAATTTCATCCATATTATGAAGTGTTGCCCGGCTAATAGTTACACCGCACACCCTAACCGGTTCAAGCATTGCAGTTGGCGTTAATGTGCCTGTGCGGCCGATTTGCCAAACTACATCTTTAAGTTTAGTTGTGGCTTGTTCAGCGGCAAATTTATAAGCCATCATATAACGGGGTCCTTTGCCGACCGTGCCCAAATGCGGCCATAAAGCCAGCTTGTTTACTTTAACTACTATACCATCACAATTAAAAGGTAGCTTTTCACGATTCTTTTCCCACTGGTCATGGAATTTAAAAACCTCTTCTATGTTTTTGCAGTATTTATTATGTTTTAAAACTTTAAAACCTAACAACTTTGCTAATTCTAATTCCTGCTTATGCCTTTCTAAATTTAAATCAGTTGTTAAAGCATAAATATAACCATCCAACTTGCGTTCAGCAGTTAATTTTGAATCAAGCCGCCTGATTGAACCGGCAGCGGCATTACGCGAATTAGCAAGCAATTGCTTACCTTGTTTTTTGTATTTTTTATTTAAATCAGCAAAAACCTTCTTTGTCATAATAGCTTCGCCACGAACCTCAATTTTGCCTCCACCAAGTATTTGCTGCAATTTTTTGCGCTGTCTGGTGTTTAATCCTATTTTAGTTAATTCGCTCTCGCTTGGCTCGCGTAAAACCAATGGAATCGCTTCTATTGTTTTTAAATTTTGAGTTACATTTTCCCCTGTCTGGCCGTCTCCACGAGTAGCGCCTAAAACAAATTTTCCCTTTTCATAAACCAAAGCCACTGCCAGGCCATCCAGCTTTAATTCGCAATAATAATCAAATATTTGGCTTGGCAAAATTCTATCCATTCTCTTTTCCCAATCTCTTATATCATCTTGGC
This sequence comes from bacterium, assembly GCA_030641105.1. Next base: position 4,987 of record DAOWHZ010000049.1, read on the forward strand.
TAAAAGCATCAAACAATGACATCATAGGTGTTGAATGGCGCACTTTATTGAATTTATCCAATGGTTTGCCGCCAACCCGTTGAGTTGGCGAATCAGCCGTAATTAATTCCGGAAACTGTTGTTCTAGTTTTGCCAGCTCATTCTTTAAACTATCTAAAGCCGCATCACTAATTTCTGTCTTATCTAAAACATGGTATAAATATCTGTGATGGCTTATTTCTTTTTTCAACTTTTCTATTCTTTTTTTAGCATTATCTTTATTCATAAATGAAACTCCCCACATTGAAGCATGAACAACCTATTAAAAATAAACTTCATTTGAATTATTTTGTAATAATTTTGTTATTAGTTAAATACGTTAAATTGGTTAAACCAAAAATTCAGAACTAAGAACTAATTTAACTAATTTAACAAAAACTGCAAAAAGATCACATAAATCATAAAAATATTACAATACTTTTAATGATAAATTTCAATCCTCTTAATAACTTATATCCACGCTCCTTTTTAAACCGCTAAAAACACCTGTTGAAGTAAATGTTACTGGTGAGTCCAAACTATAAACTACACTATATAAAGCATTATTAGATAAAGGATAATTATGTTTGCTACTATCACAAATTGCCGGTGGCCCAAAATCTACATAGTCGCCTATATTACATCCATTTACATCAAAATCGTTTTGCCTAATTTCCCACAAAATTCTTTCGGCTCCGGCTTCAGCCGCGAAATAAGCCATAGTTGATCGCTCTTGCGCGCCGCTCATTTTAATTCCTGACATTACTAAATTAGCCGCGCCTAAAACCACGGTTAACATGCTAATCAGAATTAGCATAGTCATTAGGAGCACTGTGCCGCGATTGTCTTTAAATAAATTATTCATTGATTTTTACAACTTAAAATTAGAACCCAAAAATTTAAGATTGAAGATTTGTCTTTTTTTATCCATTATAAATCTACAATCTTCAATCTTAAATCTAAAATCACTCATAGTATCTTGACGAAATCGTTGTCTGAATTTTCATTATTTGTTTATGCATTTCCTTGCCAACCGCTTGAATATCCATTTTGACAGTAACCATTGACTGAATAGTGCCGACATTATCAACTGCTTCAAACTGTAAATTGCTAACCTCAATTTCATCTGGCGTAATATATCCTGAATCAGTATCTCTGTCAATTTTTAATCTATTATTATCTAAATAATATTTTACGCATTCATCATTAAAATTCTTAAAATTCAATTCATCTTGGACTATATTTGTATCATAAACCTTACCTGCTAAATTTCCTCCGCATTCATTGCCATTGGGTTTCTGCGCCATCCTAATTTCCTTAGCCATTACTTCAAGGGCATATTTCATGCTTTCCTGTAAATTTTGCGCCGCAATAGCGCTGCGCTGGCTTTCAACCACCATTTGGAATATTTTTGTAGCCGAAAGCATAACAACCGAAAATATTGCCACGGCCACCATCATCTCTATCAAAGTAACGCCTAAATTATTTTGTTTTATTTTATTTAACATAAACAAAATGCAAAATGTATTGCATATAAAATTTATTAACTCATTAAAAATTTTAGAATCAATAAATTAATAAACTAATAAAAATGAAATAAGACACTAAATTTGGAGAGTTATTTGTTCTTTTTTAATTTTAAATTCATTATTCATTTTGCATTTTTAATTATTCATTAACATATTATCTCCAGTCATACAAAACTGTCTCTGCCGCATAATCATTATGCCGCCCTCTTTCCACTGACCTAACCGTGCAGGTTACAGTTAAAAAATTTCCGCCGGCATCCTCTATTACTTTAATCGCACGGAAAAACGGTGTAACATTGCCAGCGCTATGCTCATAATAACCACTGTTAATTAATAAACGAGTCCCTGCCTCATCTATGATTTCGCCGTCTCCATTACTATCATCAATATCATAAATATTGCCTAAATAATCAATCGCGTAATCATTATCTTGAACAATATCCGTATCCGGATCAACGCCATCACCGGTTTTCCAATCATTGCCAGCGGTCAGCCAATTCGTATCTCTAACATTTCTTACTGATTCAAGCCCTTCTTGAGCTAACTGTGAAGCAATTAAAACATTTTTATTAATATATTGAACTTGCGCATTTTGTACAATCAAAGACGACACGCCGACTAAGCCGATGCCAATAATCAATGTAGCTATCATAACTTCAAGGAGGGTAAAGCCCGGTCTTACTAAATGTAGATGAATGCTTTTTTTAATAAGATTAAACATAAATTCATTTTAACAAAATCTTAACTCAAAATTGTTTAAATGTTAAAATGTGGTTTAAATGAAAATCAGTCAATCACATCTATTAATCCCAAAAAATTAACTTTAGTGGTTTTATTAGTCTTGCCGTCAGTTAATTCTATTTCCACGCTTATATTAGAAACATCATTTATATATGTTATTGGATTAGGCGGTAAAAATACTATGTCCACTAAATTGCCAATATCTATGGATTTTACAATAATGCCATCTGGCAAATTAATAATTTTATATTCTTCACCTAAATCATAATCATAAAAACCATTATCATCATTGTCAGCAAAAATCTTGTAAAAGCCATTCCCTTCCTCAAGGCGCACTCCCCAGCCCTCTACCGGAATATCACCTTCAAATTCTTTCGCTCCTAAGGCATAATTCTGCGCCACCCTAATATCACTGGCTAATTTTTGTGTCGCCATAATTAACTTGCTTCTTTCATTAGTTAAATGATAATTAGTTAAAAAAATGCCGGTAAGCAAAGCAATGATAAACATACTGGCTAACAATTCTATTAAGGTAAAGCCTGCTTGTCCTGCCTGTAAATGAAAGATTTGTCTTTTAAAATTTTTAATCATTGGAATAATGCCTTAAACGAATTTTCACGAATTAAAAACGAATTCACACGAATCACGAATCTCGCTTATTCGTAATTCGTGATTCGTGTAAATTCGTTACAGATTCATGTTGATTCGTTTTATATTGATTCGTTATTTTAACGATAAATGGCTTTCTGTTATTTGTATAAATAGACCGTTTAATATATAACTTCTCCGTGCAAAAATTCACCAAATAAGCAACTTCATAAGTACTGGCTTTTAAATATGATTGTTGTTGCCTAACATCTTGTTGAGTAGTAAAAGTAGATGCCTTAATTTCAAGAATTATTTTATCTTCAACTACAAAATCAGGAACATAAGTACCTAAAATTTTTCCGGTATCAAGAGAATAAATATTAATTCTTTTTTGTTGTTCAAATTTAAGTCCGCGCTTGATTAATGATTCTGCTAATGCTTTTTGATAAATACTCTCTTTTAAACCTTTACCATATTTATTAGACACATCAAAAATCGCACCTTGTATCTGATAACTTAATTCGGGATACAAAAAATTTTTATTTGTAATAACTGGTTTTTTATTCTCCATATTTGTTATAACACAACATACATTTATTCGTGATTCGTGTAAATTCGTCATAAATTCGTGTACATCCGTTTTTATATTATATTAAAATCTTCATATACCACCCAACTATCCTCTCTCCCCAAAACAAAACAACCATTGTTGCCGCGGACAAAAACACGCCTAAAGGCAATTTTGAGCCCCACTTTTTTTTGCCAGCCATCAATAAGCCAACGCCCACAACTGAACCAATTAAATAAGCTAAAAATATAGCTATTATAATATTGGGCCATCCCAGAGCCAGTCCCATCAACAGCCCTAACCTGATATCTCCGCCGCCAATCCATTTACCGCGAGAAATTATAAATTGAATTAGGAAAAAACTACCTCCTATTATACCAGAAATCAGCAAATTTGACCACTGATTACACTGACTGCACTGAAAACTAATTATTAAATTCAATATCAAAACAATAGCGCAAGCAGGCAATGTAATTATATCCAAAATTAAATACCAGCGCAGATCATAAATAAAAATAATAATCATTACCGCGATCAGAAACCAATCTCTAATTATTGTAATCAGTAATTGGAAATTGGTAATTTGGCTTAAATCCCATCCCGCAATACCCTGCGGGATTAAATTACAAATTACAGCCATGACAAAAAGCGCTCCCGTAACCAATTCCACGATGGGATATTGCCAAGAAATTGCCTTGCCGCAATACCTGCATTTTCCGCGCAAAACAATAAAACTCAAAATCGGTATATTATCATACCAAGCAATTTGCTTTTTGCATTTTGGGCAATAAGACCGGTTCAATATTCCCTCTCCTTGATGCAGACGCCAGATAAGGCAGTTGAGAAATGAGCCGATGATAAGGCCGAATAGAAAGATGAAAATAATAATTAAATAGTGCATAAAAATCACTTTTCTAGTTAAAAAATCTATATTTAATCAAGCAATAAATAGCAACCACGCCATCGCGCCAGCCAATCTTTTTGCCCTCTGCAAAACTGCGGCTTTGATAACTAATCGGGATTTCTTTGATTTTATATCCTGCTTTTATAATTTTGGCGGTTATTTCCGGCTCAAAATTAAAACGATTTGATTTAATAATAATATTTTCTATCACCTCCCTGCGAAAAATTTTATAACAGGTTTCCATATCACTGATTTTCTGGCCATATAAAATACTAAACAGCAAAGATAAAAATTTATTGCCTAAATAAAATAATTTATATCTTGGGCTATGTTGTCCTAAAAACCTTGAGCCATACACTACTTGTGTCTCTCTATCAAGTATTGGCTGTAACAATTTGCTATACTCATTAGGATCATACTCTAAATCAGCGTCTTGAATAATAATAAAATCACCGCTCGCCTTTTTAAGTCCGGTTCTAATGGCCGCTCCCTTGCCGTGATTTTTATTATGATATATTATCTTGTATTTACTCCTTAAACCATTCAACAACTCTCTTGTTCCATCAGTAGAATAATCATCAATAATTATTATCTCTTTTTCTGTATTTTGCGGCGATTCTACTTTTTCAACTTTATCTAAAAGCTGTAAAATCGTAGCTTTTTCATTATATACTGGAATTATTATGCTTAATTTCATAAAAAATTATTTTCTTGCTATTATAAATTTTTTAATAATTTATATGGAAATCTAACTAATTTTATAATTTTCATCTTTAATAAACCATAATGCTTTTTATAAAAATAATCTTGTGATGCATAATAATATTCTTTTCTTTTGCTATTTTTACTTAAACTCTTACCGCACAAATGCGTTATAGAAATATCTTTAAAAATTACTAACTTATATCCTATTTTTTTTACTCTCTTGCATAAATCAATATCTTCAAAATACATAAAAAACTTTTCATCAAAACCATTTATTTTATTAAAAATATCTTTTCTGATTATCAAAGCTGCCCCACTTACCCAATCAACTTCAAATGGTTTATTATATTTAATTTTAGATTTTTTAAATTTTTCAATAATAACACTAAATAAAGTTGGAAATTTGCCATAAGCATACTGCTGTTCGCTTCCATCTCTTAATCGCAACTTAGGAGCAATAATGCCAACATTTTTATGGTTGTCTAAAAAATTCAGCAGAGGAATTAAAATATTCTTTTTAATAATTGTATCGCTGTTTAAAAAAAATAAATATTTTCCTTGCGCTATTTTAGCTCCCTGATTATTAGCTGGACCAAAGCCTATATTTCTATTATTTGTTATTAATTTTATTTTATTGCTAAAATTTTTTTTCAACATCTCAATGCTGCCATCTTGAGAATTATTATCAACCGCTATAATCTCAAAATTATTGCCTGTACAATTAGTAAAAATTGAATTAAGGCAATTTTTTAATAACTTTTCTGTATTAAAGCTTATTATTATTATTGAAAAATCCATAAACAATAGCGCGCCTAAACTTATTTTTTGCTCTTATGATTTTATTTATAACAAATTGGCAAAATGGGAGCGCGTTAAATAAAAAATTATTTGTAAAAATTTTAAATATAATTTTTGTTTCAAACTGAACAGACGAATTTTTAATAACATTTTTATATATTCCAATTAACTTTTTAACATTTTTATCTACGCAATGATATTTTCGCGCCAATTGTTTATTCATTTTCCCCATTGATGGATTATATTTTTTTATTTCGTTAATCAATGCTGTATCAGTATATTTAAAATTATATCTTCTCCCGGAAAAATTATTTTTTCTTATCTCATAATAACTTTTTTGAGTTATCATCCCATCTCCACCATTATAATCATAAACTAATGCCACTCTCCCAGATGACATTGCCTCTACTACTCCTCTGCCTAACGCGATTATTAAATCAGAATTATTGATATATTGCTCCACATTCCACACAAATTGCTGCTTCAATCCTATGATATTAACTTTAAAACCCAATTTTATAGAAACTTGCTCTATCATCTTAATATTATTCGACAAAATTCTATTGCTTATTATTAAAACATTTTTTAATTTTTTATTAATCAACTTTGTCGGCTTATATCTTTTTGTATCAACAAAATTTCTGATAATTTCTATTTTTTCTTCTCTTACTCTTTTTTTTAATACATTTTTTATCTCTTCGCTTACGGCTATATATTTATTAATTCCAATATTTAAAAACGGCAACTTTTCAAGTTCTGGTAATACTCCGTGAACATTTAATATAAGCGGGGTATCCGGAAACATAATTCTCGCCTGTATTGCCGTAATATTATGTTGCGCGTGAATAATATCAAATTTTTTGCCTTTTATTTTTTTTAAATCGTCAACAACGCAAATATTATGTTTTTTTATTCTTTGCGCCATCTTTCCTAAAAACGGACTATATATTACAACTTCGTTTTTTAAATCTTTTAATTTTAAAGCCAACGTATAAGTATAAGTTTCTGTGCCTTCATAATTTCTTAAATGATATGTTGTTATAAGAATTTTCATTTTATTTAGTGCTCGCTAATTTTTTATTTTTTATTAACTATTTTAATGTTTTTGTATTTTTATGCCCCCTGCCTTTATGCCACGGAAACATATCACGCCGCAATTTTGCCATCCGTCCGTCAGGATGATAAAAAACCAAGCCCTCGGCTTTAGCTTCTGGCAATTTTAGCTTTTGATTAAACAAGCTGGGCAAATCTTTAAACCATTCAGAAATTGTTTGAAAATCTTTTGTATATTGATTTTTAATCCAGCTGCGCTAATGGCATTTGCTTTTAAGATAATCAAACGGAACAAATAAATGGCCTCGCAGTTTATGCGGATTGCCGTTTAAAGTTTCTCCAACCAGCTCACCGTAATAATCCCCGTCCGCCCAACCCTTAAGCCATTCTTTTTGAATCGCCTTGGCTATTCCTTCTATTAAAGCCCCATCCCATGTGATCTGCTCAACGCCAGGCGGAAAAATAAACTTTTCATTTGTTCTGTTAAATGTCCTGACTATTTTTTTGTAAATCATCTCTTAATTTTTTAATCTGCTCATTCCCCGGCGCCAATTCCAGCGCTTTTTCCGCATACTCCAGTGCCTGAACATTATCCCCCCGCTCCTGATAAAGCAAAGCGATAGCAAGCGGCCAATTATAATCTTTTGGATTCAACATATATACTCTTTTATTATACCAAATTGCTTGACTTAAATCACCCTGCTGATAATATGTATCAGCTATATTTTTATAAATATCTAGTTTATAAGGATCTATGTTAATAATTTTCTGATAATACGCTCTCTGGCTATCAATATTATCTAATTTATAATAACAATAAGCCATATTTTGATAAATATGAACTATATATTCATTGATTTCGTTTCTATGCTCTTTATTTAGATATGCGTTATTTAAATCAGGCAGCATTGACAAAGCAGTGTTATATATTGTTAACGCCTTTTTATAATTTTCCGCATAAATATACATTAACCCCCAGCTTTTATAAGTATCAGGCATATACGGGCTTATTTTAACTAAACCCTGATAAATTTTTTCTGCTTCAGTAAAATGCTTTTTATCAGTATATTTTCCCATCAATGTTAAAACCTTGGCCTGCCTAATCATTTCAGAATAATTGCTATTATACATTTCATCTATCTTTAAATTGTTTTGAATATATCCTAAAACACTTTTACGATAATCTTCATGCTTAATTTTATTTAAAGACTCTAATGAATCATTAACAAAAAACCAGGGATAAAATTCCTCTTTGCTGTTCAAATTCATGGCCAAAACATAATTATTAAGCATATTGCTATAATCGCTTTTGGAAAAACTTATTCGCGCCTGGCGAAAATAATAATCAGCTCTGACATTATTAATATTATAGTAAACAACAAAATAAACAATGCCGATTGAACTAAAAAGAAAAATTGACATCCAAACAGGAAAATATATTTTTTTAACTCTTGTCAAATCTAACAAATTTTCACTCTGATAATTATTAAACATTATGAATATTATCGCCAAATATAGCCAGAAATAAACACTGGTTTCAATAACAGAAAAACTTGACAAAAGAGAAAATTGATAAGAAAAAAAGCTGACCAATAAAAAAAACAGCAACCACTTATCTTGTCCTTCTAATTTATTAAGATAGCTGATTCCTTTGATAAAAATATATAAAATAATCCATAAATACAAACCAGCCAATAAAATCCCTCCGGCCAGCAACAGCTCTAACAGCTCGTTATGCGCCCTGTCAGGCGAAGAATTAATTGTTTCAAAAACTGACCAAGTTGGATCATAATAACTAACTAAAACCTGCTGTTGATTTTCCGGCCCGTAGCCAATGATCGGGCTCTGGCTAAAAGCGTCTAAGCCGGCTGGCCAATATTTTAACCGCATTGCCAAAGATCCGGCATTAAAGTCTATTATGCTTTTAACACGCGAAGTGAAAAATTTACTAAAACTCCGGTCAGGATTAATGTTAATCAATATCCCAAAGGTCAAAAATATTACCAAAACTGCCGCTGAAAACTTAATAATGATTTTTGCTGCTTTTTCTTTTTTGATTAATAAAAAATACAAAAAAACAGCCAATAAAACACCGGCAATAAAACTAAGCCAAGCCCCTCTGGTATAAGTAAAGGTTAAGCATAATATTTGCAGAGCAAACAACAAAATAAGGAAAAATCTTGTTAAAAACCGCTTACTAATAATAATTTTGTAAATTGTTAAAAAAACAACTAATATTAAATAACTGCCCAAAAATACTGGCTGGCCTATGGTTGAGGTTACTCGGCCACCAATAGGAACTCTCTTGTGCCAAGGAAAATTATCCAAGCCCAGCCATTGAATAATGCCAAAAATTGCTACAAATAAACTGGCTGATAAAATTGCATTGATTATTCTTTCAATTTTCACTTTATTATTTACATTTATTGCCACAATAATAAAAAACAAAAAATAGTGCAAATAAGTAAATAATCCTTGTTGGCGCCAATAAGAACCCCAAAAACTAGTATGAGGATCAATGGAAAATATGCTAGCAATTGCAAAAGCTAAAAAAAATAAGAAGACAAGCAATAGATGCTTTTTTCTAATATAGATCAATATTGCCTTATTTATTGCTAATTTTATTAAATTTAATAACAATAATACTTCAACTAAAATCCTAAAAAGCACTGTTTTATCCAAGGAAAAAACAGAATAATCCCTATAAATAAAAGCAAAATACACCGGCACTAAAAATACAATCGCTAAAATACCCGCTTCAATTAAATAATCACAAATTTTAATAACTTTTTGCTTTGCCATATCTTTATTATACTATAATTCCCCACAAATCTACAAATTTTTTCACTTCCGAAATACTTCGGGAACAAATCCGATTTAGATAGGAAAAAAAACAAAGACGGCTTAAAAAGAATTTAGAAGTGAAGAGGGTAAAATCATTTTCCCCTTTATCCCTTTATTTGCTCTCTTAGCCATCTCCCTTATTGAAGTCTATTTGTAAATTTGTAGTGGATTTGTAGATTTGTGGGCGAGGAAAAATAAACCCCGCCCCGGTATAACCGGGGCGGGCTTAAACTTAAATCCTTATTAGGATCCTTATAAGAATTTAATATGGATCAGAACAGCCAGCAATACCTGTCGAGCAAGCCGTCTGATAACCAGCGTCTACTCCGCCGGTATTGGCGCCAAGACAGTAAGTAATACGATAAGTAGTACCGTCACTAGGAGAATCATAACTATATGCTGAGGTAGCATTATCTAAGCATTTTGCCGCACCGCTTCCGTCACCCCAAGGCTTTGGATTTGTAGGAACTTGACCCATATATACTGTGCCTGTGCAACCTCCTGCGGCCTGAAATCCATTAGTGCCTAAACATGAATAACTGCCCTGCCCTAAAACACCTGCGGAAATATTTTTTGGATATTCATTCTGATCATTATAATACAACTCTAAAGCAGTTTGCATCTGTTTAACATCAGCAACGCGCTTGGCATCTCTTGCCTTCTGCCTGGCATTATTTAAAGCAACAACTGCTAAAGTTGACAGCAAGCCAATAATAGCAATAACCACTAATAATTCAATCAAAGTAAAACCCGCTCGTCTTGAGCGTAGTCGAAAAATCTGTTTTTTTCTCATATTTCACCTCCTCTCTATGTTTTCACGAAAATCAATTCACCTAAAGCGACAAGCATGGGAATTAATATTGTGAAGAATGATTTTTAGTTAATTAGTTACTTGGTTAATCAAGTCCACTTATCCACATTATACCACAAAATTAATAAACAATAAATACACTGCGCCAAAATCGCAAATCACAAATTTTGAATTTCTCTTACCAGCCCCGAATCATTTGCGGTGAATCGTCAATAGGATCCTCTGTTTCATAAACAAGCGCATACTGGCTTCCACTGGCATCACTAACATAACGATAAATATAAGTATCACTGCCACCATTAACAGCCTCAAAATTATTAAGATTTTTTGGATCTTTAGGCACTGAAATCATGTATGGCCTGATTCCGCCTGTTAAATCAGCGGTGAATTGTCCATTATAGCAGCCTTCGCCGTTATCTGCTGGCGTGGTGCCAAAATAACTATCACCAGGATCCCAATTAGTGATACAAATTGGATAGCGGTCATTATCATCATAATAAAGATTAAGGGCTGTTCTAATTTGCGCCATATCAGCTTTTCTTAAAGCATCTCGCGCTTTAATGCGTGTGCCACTAAGTGACACCACCGCAAAAGATGATAAAATGCCAATAATAGCAATAACCACTAATAATTCAATTAAGGTAAAACCTTGTTGAAATAATTTACTTTGCTTCATAAATTTTTGGTTCTTCTCGGAAAAAGTACGGTAGCATTTAACCAAGAAGTATAAATTATTATTTAAAATTGCCCTGCTAAATTATACATTGGCATAATAATAGCCGCTACCATTGCGCCAACAGCTACGCCCATAATTACCATAATTATTGGCTCCATCAATGTCACTAGATTAGCTATTATATTATCAACCTCTCTGGAATAAAATTTAGCCAAACGATCTAAAATTATATCTAACTTACCTGTTGTTTCTCCAATACTCATCATTTGTGAAACCATTTTTGGCACTTCTTTGCTCCTAAGAAAAACACCTGAAATAGAATTACCATCTTCAACTTCTTTAATGGTTTCTGTAATTAATTGTTGATAAATTTTATTACTCACCACATCCCCGGCTATTTTTAAACTATTGGTTATAGTGACTCCGCCAATAACTAAAGTGTGCATTGAACGGGTAAAACGAACTAGGCAAATTCGCTGTAGCAACTTGCCTAAAATCGGAATCTTTAACTTCAAGAAATCAAACTGCTTCCTGCCAAGCGGTTTGCTAATATAAAATCTAAGAGCAATGCCTGAACAGATAAAAATAATTAAAATTAACCACCAATAACTGGATAAAAATCCCGAGGTACTAATTAAAATTCTAGTAGCCAAAGGCAGCTCTGCGCCAGTTTCAGTAAAAATAGCAGTTAACTTTGGCACCACAAATATCATCATAATTGTCCCTACCGTAAATAAGCCAAACAATACAAAAGCCGGATACATCATCGCGCCTCTGATTTTACTCATCATATCATAATCTTTTTCCGTTTCATCAGCCAAATATTTTAAAACCTCATCTAACTTGCCTGAAGTTTCGCCTGATCTAATAATACTAATAAAAAATTCGCTAAAAACCTTAGGCCACTTTGACAAGGCGTCTGATAATTTTGAGCCGCTATCAACCTCGCGAGCAACCTCGGAAATAATTGCTTTTAATTTAATATTAGCTGTCTGCTCAATTAGAATCTTTAACGCTTGCGCCATAACTACATTAGCAGATAACATGACGGCAAATTGACGGGAAAAAATAACTATATCTTTAACCTTGATGCGGTTTAAAAAAGGCAGTTGGATGCTTCTTGCGGCAATAGTCGTTTCTTTAATTGAAATAATAGAAAAATCTTTGCCTTGTAAAATTTCTGCCGCCTCATTTTCACTAACCGCTTCAACCAGGCCTTGTATGGTTTGACTTTCCTTATTTAAAGTTTTGAATTTAAATACAGGCATAAAAATATTGTCGATTTACGATTTTCGATTGACGATTGAAAATTATTAAATCGAAAATCGGCAATCGAAAATCGGCAATTTAGTTAATGTCTTCCTGTCTAGCCTTCCCTGCTTCCACTAATTCCTCCAGCGCTTTATCCATGCTAATCATACCCTCCTTTCTAAAAGTTTGCATAGCGCTTTCTATTTGATAAATTTTACCCTCTCTAATTAAAGACTTGACAGCAGAATTTACTAATAATATTTCCGCGGCTAAATTTACACCGCCGCGGCCAGGAACTAATTTTTGTACTACAACGCCAACTAAAACATCCGCTAAACTATAACGAACTGCTTCATTGGAAAATTTTGCTTCCCCGGAACCTAAAATCTTCTCTATTGCCCTGATTGAACTGCCAGCATTCATTTCCATTACCACTAAACAATTGCCAGCGGCTAATTCTAAAATAAGCGGCACAGCTGAAGAAAATTCTTTTTTAATTTCATTAATATACACTAAATCCACATCTTCAACTAAACAATAATCTATGCCTTGAGTTACAGATTTTACATCACGCCCAACCTGTCTTTGTTCAATAATGCTTTTTTTATTAACAAACAGATATTCAATTGGGTCTTCAACAGTAATAATGTATTTGTTGCTAATTCTATTAACTTCTTCAATAAAAGCAGTCGCGATAGTGGTTTTGCCTGAATTATTTGAACCAGCAATAATAATCAGGCCTGAATTTAATTTAAGAAAATCTTGAAAAATTTTAGGTGCTTGCAAATCAGCCAGAGTTTTTAAGCTGCTGGGGATGTAATGAAAAGATAATGTCGGTAAATCTTTCTGATAAAAAATATTAATACGAAAACGAAAACTGCCAGCAAATTCTTTAACTAAAATAATTTCTCTATCTTCTTTTAGTTTAGCTGCTTCCTCTTGACTAATAATAGAGTTAATAATTTTATTTAATATTTCGCTGGTTACTATTTGTTCATCTTCCATAACAGCTAATTGATCATTAACTCTAATCATAGGCAAACTGCCAACTGATAAATGTAGATCAGAAGTATTTTTTTCAGCTACCTCAGATAATATTCTATTTAAAAAAATTGAAGGAATCTCCATGATAATATTTCAGATTTTAGATTTTAGATTTTAGATTTTTTTCAATCTTAAATCTTCAATCTTAAATTCTTAACACTTGTTTAATCTTCTCAACCACTTCTGAAGGCATAAAATGGGCTTTAATTAAATAATCCTCGGCTCCCATACTTAAACCCTGCTCTATCTCAGTTTTCTGGCTTAAATTGGTTAACAAAATTACCGGAATATAGCCAGTTGCTTTATTATTTTTAAGCTCTTTTAGCACTTCAAAGCCATCCATTTTCGGCAATAGTATGTCTAATAAAATTATGCTTGGCATTTCGCGAGCAGCCAATTTCAACCCCTTTTCTCCGTCCTCGGCAATAATTACTTTAAAATTTTCTGACTCAAATTTAGTAGCATACATGCTTAATAAAAAAGGATCGTCTTCTATTAATAAAATTTTAGTTTTTTCACTTCCCATAAAATTAAGGCCATTTTAAAAATTATTTTAAAATTTATTAGTTTGACTAAAAAATACACTTAGCTCCCACAAATCAACAAATCAACTCACAAATCTACAAATATTTATTATTCATGTTACTGCGTATTTGTAAATTTGTGAAAAGATTTGTAGATTTGTGGGAATTATTTAATCATACACCACTCTTAAAATCTCCTCCCAAGTAGTCAGGCCTTGTAAAACTTTAATAATGCCATTTTGTTTTATGCTAATAAATTTTTGGCTATTTCTAATATCTTCCATTTTAAAAACCTTTTTTTGATCTATGATTATTTCCTGAATTTGATTATTGATATCAAGTACTTCTGCTATAGCTATTCTGCCGCTATAACCAGTATTAGCGCAATATTGACAGCCAGCGCCTTTATAAAGGGTGAACTTATTAATATTAAAATCTTTAATGTGTTCCCTTAAATCCACTGGATTTTTTTTAAGCTCTCTGGTAATATCAGCCTCAACATTAGCTGGCGCTTTATATCCAGTTTTGCAATGCGGACAAATTTTTCTAGCCAGCCTTTGCGCCACTACTGTATTAAGAGTTGAAGCCAATAAAAATGGTTCAACTTTCATATCTAATAATCTGGGAATAGCGCCAATAGCATCATTAGTGTGCAGGGTAGACAAAACAAAATGGCCGGTTAATCCGGCATGAATGGCTAATTCAGCTGTTTCATTATCTCTGATTTCGCCAACCATAATTACATCAGGGTCCTGACGCAACAAAGAACGCAATCCACTGGCAAAAGTAAAACCAACTTCCGGTCTAACCTGGGATTGATTAACGCCTTGAATAAAATATTCTACTGGATCTTCCAGGGTGGAAATGTTAACACCTTCTTTATTAACAATATTTAAAATAGAAAAAAGCGTGGTTGATTTGCCAGAACCAGTTGGGCCGGTTATTAAAAACACGCCGTAAGTTTTTTTAATATTCTTTTTGATTATTCCCAATCCTATGCCGCTAAAACCCAATTCTTCCAAGCCGGGCGCTCCTCCGCTTACATCCAATATTCTCATCGCTACTTTTTCTTCGCCAACTAAAGGCAAAATTGAAATACGAAGATCAATCGCCTTATCATGAACAACTAATCTAATACGTCCGTCTTGAGGAATGCGCGTTTCATCTAACTTTAAATTAGCTAAAACTTTAATTCTGGCCACAATTGCGCTATGAACATTTTTTGGCAAAATCAATAAAGTGTGCAAAACTCCATCAATACGATAACGCACGCGACTCTCTTTTTGTAATGGCTCAATATGAATATCACTAGCTTTGCTTTCAACAGCATGACGAATAACAACAGAAACTATTTTAGCCACTGGCGCACTTTTAATAACTTCATCAATATCAATCTTTTTCTCCTCTTGCTTAATCTTTGTTAGCGCTTCTGCTTCTTCTTCAGCCCTGGTTTCTAAAGCTGTGGATATTTCCTTGGTTAGTGTTTTATACTGCTTAAAAATATTGTCAAAACTTTGATCTGAAACAAGATAATACTCTACCTTTAAACCTTCTTCTTTGGCTAGAAAATCAACTGCTTCAATTGCCTTAAAATTGTCAGGATCAGTTATTCCCACTTTAATTTTTTTATTATCTTTGGCAAAACAAATAATCTTATAATTTTCTGCCACTTTAATAGGAATAACATTCAGGGCTTTGTCAGTTATTTTTTCATGTTCCAAGCTTTGATAAGGCAAATTAAGCGCCTGCGCTTTAACTCTAACTAACTCCTCCGTGTTAACTATGTTTTTCACTTTTAAAATTTCCTCAACTGATTTTTTAGTAACACTGGCTGTTTGTTTAATTTCGGATAGCTGCTCTTCATTGATTAAATTGTTTTTAACTAACAAATCTAATAATTTGTCTTGCTGTATATTAATGAACATAAAATTTAGTAAGTTGTAAATTGAAATTTAATTAATTTGGGTCATCAAAACAAATATCATAACTAGCACATTTCCCACAATCAGATAAATCCTGTAATGAATTTTGTTCTGGGGTTACAACTATTCTATAACCTTGATCTCCATCTTGTCTTTCATAAGCATGGCTTTGAGAGCAAACCCAATCTACTCCATCTGGATCAAGCGGATCGCCAGGCACATTGCTCATAAAACTTATTCCATCGGGATTATCGCCCCTTACATTACTGCCCGTTAAGCCAATAATAAACCCATCACCTATATCACTATCATCCCAACCTGCATCTGCTCCTGAATCATTACTGGAGGGGTAATAACCATAATGGTCATAAAACAATTCCAATGTTGTCTGTATTTGTTTTATATTAGCCAACCTCCTAATATCCCTCTCCTTTTTTTTCGCATTATTTAAACTCACTATTGCTAATGTAACTATAAACCCAATAATAGAACAAACCACTAAAAGTTCAATTAAGGTAAAACCCTTTTTACTCTCTCTTTCTTTCTCTGAATTGTTAAACTTTTTAAAAACATTTTTTAGATTAAACATAATTTTTAAAGATACAATAACCAAAAAATAATCAATAATCAAACATCAATAATCAAACTGTTTGATTATTGGTTATTGATTATTTTTTGGTTATTGTATCTTGTATCTTGGTTATTTTAATGTTCTTATATCTTGATTATTTTAAAGATATTCTTAATAATCTTTATTTTCTCACTTTTTACTTCCCTGCCTGCGCAGGCAGGTTACTTCTCACTTCTTACTTCTTAATCATTCACTTATTTATCCTCTTTAAAAGGATTTTCAAAGGGATTTTTTCTACCAACTTCCGTTTCTACTTCTCTAAAAATAATTTCTTTTAATGTTTTAAAATTACTATTATTAAAAATACTAATATCTAATGATTTAATAATTTTATTAGTTCTAACGTCAGCTTTTTCAGTAAAATCAATGTCAGTTCCAATTCCTGCTTCCAATGTTATAAAATCTACATCCAAATTAGAAGTAATTTTATAATTTTGATAAATAAAAAATACTGTACCGCCTATCATGGCACTGATAATAATAAAATATATTAATTTTCTTTTGAAAATTTTTTCTATACCTAACATAAGTACATAATGCGAACCTACGAATTTTAATGCGAATTCTACGAACTCGCAAATTAATAATTCGTAGAATTCGCAAGTTCGTAGAATTCGCGTAATTTGTAGATTCGCATGTATTTATTTCATATAATAAGTAACTAATTGTAAATTGGTGCTATTGCTGTCCGGGGACCAACTAATATTCTCTATATCCATTAATCTTAAATTACTTTCAATTGTTTGAAGCAAACTTTTTAAGCCATCATAATCAGTGCCGATTATACTCAGAATAATTTTAATTTTACCGATTTCTTGGGATAAATCTATAGTTTCTGCTTTATTATCTTCACTGGATTTTTTATTATCTTTATTGCTTTTACTTTTGCTCGCAACTTTATTATCCTTTAATTCCAATTCCCCTGAATCAATTTGCAAAGAAGTTAAAATTAAACCATTTTTTAAAATTAAGGCCTCCATTTTACTAAAAAATTCTTCAATTTCAACTTTTTCGGGTAAAACAATATCAATTTTCCTTTTATCTTCTGGATTAATGTTTTGATAAGCATCTTTTAATTCATTGAGTTTACCCAAATATAACTGTTGAATTAAATATTCTCCCTCCTTATCTCTCTTGACTATTTCAACATCTCTGATTACTAATTCATATTTAGGTTCAATTATTATTGAAAGACCTACAACTAAAATAGTTAAAACAATAATTAAAACTACCCAATTAAAATAATTAAGCAAAAAATCATTAATTCGCTTTACTAACCGATTGCCTTGCTTGGTTTTTTTTTGTTTTACTTTAAGTATTGTCCCCATAATATAATTCTAATCTACAAATTATTATTCAAATGCTTCTAATATTTAATTTGATTTGTAGTAATTTGAGGCATTTGTCCCGCCGAAGCGGGATAAGGATTTGAATTATGTTTTATTTATAAAATATCTCGGGATTAACAGATAATTCTAAATTAAAACTAATACTTGACTGGCTATCTTCGCCTGTTGGAGTAAAGCTGCCGCTTGTTACACTGACTTTGACAACCTGATCAAGAATTTTTAATGTTTTAACTTGTTGATGAATAGTATTATAGTTTACACCAACCGCAGATAAGTTATAGTTACCGCTGGTATCTCCTGAAAAACCCCCGGGGAAATAAACATCAACCAAGGTATTATCTTCTAAAAATTTAAAAAAATTTGTCCAATAAATATGGTTATCAAATAAAGTGCTTACTAGGATTAACTTTCTTTGCCAAACTAAAATTTCATCAACACCTTGTTTGGCTTGCCTGATTTGCTGATTTAATTCAACAAACTTTTGAGCTATTTTTCGAATTTCTTCCTCTTTCTGTTTTTGCCAAAAATCTAAACCGCCATAAACAACGCCTATTGCTAAACATGCTAAAATAACCGCGGTTGACAATTTTATAATGCCTTTGCGCCAATTAAAAAAGAAAATGACCTCGCCTTTTATTAAATTGGTTTCTAAAATATCGGGATTTTCCCATTTTTTTTCTTTATCTACACCAGTTGAAGCCAAAAAACTGGATCCCGTTTCCCTTTTTTTCTTTTCTTTTGTTTTCTTTTCTTTGTTTTTTTTGTCATCAGCTAACTTTTCTGCCATCTGCTTTCTAACATCGCTTGGCGTTTCTTTGGCGTCCTTTGGCGTATCAGCGCTTTCAGTAGTCTTGTTTTCGTGTTTTTTTGTTTTCGTGTTTTTTTGTTTCTCTTCCTCTTTAAAAAAATCTTGCTGATAATCAACTAAAGCGCCTTTATCATCTTTGGGCTTTCTAAATTTGCTTAACCAGGCCAATGGATTGAACTCTTTTTTTGTTTTAATCTTTGATGCTTGAGATTTTATATTACTATCTTGATCTCTTACATATTCTTTAATTAATTGCAACACCTCTTGCCGAGAATGTTTAAGATTGCTTTTGTCAAATCTGTCTTTTATTAACTTTCCATTTTTTGCAGAGTTCTTTTTCAAAAAAGAAAACCAGCCAGACGACTTTTCTTTGTCTTCTGTTGCTTTGTTTTTAGTCGGCTCTGACCATTTTATGTCTTCTTTTTTATCACTTTTATCACTCTTTTTGTGAGCATCGCTTTTATCTTTGGTTGGTAGAAAATTAATATTGGACATAAATTAATTTTAGATTTAAGATTTTTGGAATAAAAAACTAAAATCATCAATCTTAAATCTACAATCTTAAATCTAAAATTACTCAATCTCCCTCATAGCCAAACCAACAGCAATTGACATACGTGGGCCGATTTCGTCTAACAATGGCTTCAAATCAATTGGATAAGAAATTCTGGACCAGGGATTGCCAATAATAACATTCATATCTAAAACTTTGGATAAATAATTAGCAAAATTAATTAGCAGGGCCGCGCCGCCGGACAAAATAATTTTCTCTATGCCTTTTTTGTTCTTGCTTTGAAATAAATTCAAGGCGTACTTAATTTCATTAACAATCGGGGAAACAGTTTCAGTAATTGTTTTAGGAATAACATTTTCCCGAGATTCAATTGAGCTAATGCCTAAATCATATTTAAATTGCTCTGCCCGCTCCAG
>DAOWHZ010000032.1 GCA_030641105.1 bacterium
ATTAATGATCAAGGCACCCCATATTCCAGTGATGATGTATTATACACCAACATTTATTTAATGTCCTACAATCAGGACGCTGAACCAGCTACTATTGCTATTGTTAATCAATTACTGCAGCACTGGCATTTTAACACTGATCTGCCAGATGTTGGCCAGTGCGTTGACGCAGAAGGCAATTTAGGCGATGTTTGTTTAATTGACCCGGAATGCCCGACAGGCGAATACTGCAACAGCGCTAAAGCCAAAGTTACCAGAGATACAATTAGAATGGCCAGAATGAAAGATATTGATTTATTATTAGAGCAATACAAGACAGAACATGGCCATTATCTCAAGTTAGAAGCCGGCACTTATGTGCCTCGGGCAACTATTTCAGTCTGGCCAAGCTGGCAGGAAACATTAGGCCAGGCATTAGGCGCTGAACTGCCAATAGATCCGATTAATAGATTAGCTGATTGCGCTGGCTATGATCCGATTACTTGCTGGAATGAACAAACCCATGAGTTTGCCTGGATAACGGGCCTGAATAATCCAGCCGGCCCTGTCCAGCCAGCCGGCAATTATGTTTTTGTTTATAGATATGGCTCATATAATCTTTGCGCTGGCATGGAAACCAGTTATCCTAATGTTGCGCCATTTGACTGTTTACTGCGAGTCATAGATAATAATCCTCCGCGGATTACCGGAGCTAATTTTGTCGGCCTGCCAAAACAGGAATTTATCGGCTATTTTAGCGCTAGTGACGCTGATGAAGACACTTTGACTTGTAATATAAGTTTAATCAATCCTAACAATAGCAATGACTGGGTTAATACTTATCAGTGGCAATGGGATGGCGGGGAAAGTAATTTTATTATTAGAAGTACAGCAGTGCCGGGGCATTATGAAATATACGCGGCTCAAGCCGGCAATGCCAGTGTTCCTGGATTATACCAAGTAGAAATTACCATTGATGATAATCAGGGAGAAATAAACAGCGTGGTTTCAGAAATTTTTGATATTACAATTGGCAGCCATGCTATGACACTGGACAATGATAGCAGAACCATAATAATTGGACAAACATTAACTTTAAATTTAACCGGCACGGACGCAAGCTTGAATCCTCTTATTCAGTTATATTTTAACAGCGCTGCTCTAGATGGCCTGCCTATTAGTTTGGAAGCTGAATTAAATTCACATGGCTTTACCATAGTTGGAATGGATTTATTTGAAGCATATCCTAATAATGATATTCAGCAAACAGGCAATTATATTATTAATGTTTATGCTTTAGATCCAACAACTAATGCCCGCGTTGATTCGTTTTTTGATGTAACCATAGAAAACAACCCGCCGGTTATTAATAGTTTGACTGCTAATTATGTTGATGGAACTAATGAGATCTGCCAGCCGCCGAACAACTGTGATTTTATGATTGATAATACAGAAGCCGCCAGCATACAGGTTGATGCCATTGATAATGATTTAGGCCATACAGCGCAATATAGTTTAGTTAATAATCCTGAAAATGCTTTAACTATTGATGTGAACACAGGCGTGATTACCGGTTTTGAAAATCTAAATTTTCAGAATCTTATTGAAGCGGATTATGATGTAGAAGTCAGGGTTAGCGACCGATATTGCGCTAATTCTCAAGAAGCAGAGTGTTCTGCCGCTGTAATTTTCACTATTACAGTTGACAAATGGTGTTCTGTGGATACAACAGACCCGGGATATGTTAACGCCCTGCATAGGCAAACTTCTACCTCATTTGAGCTTTATCAAGGCCAGACATATCCTAATGATTTAATGTCTGCCTTGGGTTTTCCTGCCCCGCCGCCAGCGCCAGGCAGCTGCTCTAAAATAGGCAATGCTTCTTCCACGATTATTGCCAGCGGCGTAACTTCTGACAAAGCCATTGTTTTTGTAATTGACACATCAGGCAGCATGAACGGGCAGTTTTTACCTCCAAAATGCGTAAATAAAGGCACTTTTTGGTGGCCTGATTGCCAAAAAACTCCGGCCTATTATGGTGATTTAACTTTTTGGTGTATATGGGATGGTTCAGATTGTGTGCCGTCGTTGGGCCCTGAACCGATTGATTATGCCAAAACAGCGCTGATAGATACTATTAATGATTTGCACGCAAAAGTTCAAGATTTACCTGAAGAAGTAAGCATTAATGTTGGCTTAATAAGGTTTAGCAGTAATGTTAGTTACAAAGACCTAGGAGATATTAGCAGTGTTGCCCACAAAAACAATCTTATAGATAGTGTAAATGGCTATTCAGCTAATGGCGGAACCCATACTTTAAACGCTTTAAACAGGGCGGAAACAATGTTACTTGGCTCAGCCGCGAATGAAAAAATTGTTATTTTATTAAGCGACGGCGTTCCCACTGATACACAAAGCATAGGCCATTGTATTTGCTTTGATGCATGCTGTCCTTTTTGTGGCTGCCCATGCCCTGCAGCAAACAGGGATCCCTGTAAGGGTTGTGGCGGCGGCAGCTGTTTTGCTAAAGACACTTTTATTACAATAGCAGATAGCAGTAAGAAATTTATTCAAGATATAAAAACCGGCGATAAAATTCTTGCCTGGGATTTTAAAAAACAAAAAGCGGTTCCAGCTAAAGTAGGCGGCACATGGTCAGGCCCGCATAGTGATATGTATATTATTAACAGTAAGATTAAAGTAACTTCTGAACATCCGTTTTGGACAAAAGAATCTGGATGGGCCGCTATTAATCCTTTACAGACATTTAAAAAACATGGTTGGGCGCCATCACAGTTAAAGGTTGGCCAGCATTTAATGGATGCTCATGGCAATTATACTAAGATTATCAGCATTGATAGTAATTATGGCGAAGTTACAACCTATAATTTAGTGGATGTGCAGGGTTATAATAATTATTTTGCTGAAAATATGCTTGTGCATAATAAAGGCCCAGCTACCTATAATAATAAATCTGATTTTAAAATAGCTGTCACTGTTCAAACCGAGTGCTTAGATTCCGGCTGTGGAAACTGTGCAGGGGCGTG
This sequence comes from bacterium, assembly GCA_030641105.1. Next base: position 3,027 of record DAOWHZ010000032.1, read on the forward strand.
TGATGATTCTGATTGCGATATTAGTCCAACAACATATTGCTCTTACTGGTCAAATCCCGATTGCGACATCTCAAGTAATACTGCCACTCAAGCGGAAGCTTTAAAAAATTTAGATTTTACAGTTTATACTATTTATTATGACACAGGAAGCGACAGCGATGCGGATAATATGTGCGATTGGTCAAGCGATCCTGATTGCCCTGTTGGCGGGACTTACGCTTTTAATGGCGATGATATTGAAGCTTTATTTGAAAGCGTTATAGAAGGAATTTTCAGCAAGCCGGAGAAACCAGTGGAAATTAATAATATAGATGTGCCTTTTGACTTTATTGAGAGTGAATTATTAGAAATATTATATGGCTGGGTTGGGTTAGACAGTTACTTAAGCTGTACTGATAATAATGTAAGTTTATGGGTTAATGATTTTCCCGGCGGAGGCGCGGTTACTATTGAAAATACAGAATTTGATTACTGTGAGCCATTGCTTCATCCATAGTTTGGGGTTATAAAACAAATAGCCACAAATTTAAATGTTTGATTATCCCCGCCTCGTCAGAGTCCCCTGACGGGAGACTCTGACGAGGCGGGGAAAATAATTATGAATAAATCAGTAAAAATAATATTAATACTATCAATTCTAATTACAATAATCGCATTGTTTTTTGTTGTTTACAAAAATACAGATATTATAAATAAAAAAAGAACAGTTGACACAGATAATCATGCTGCGGCTCCGATATCAATTAGCCAAAAAATACAAGCCATTGAGCAAAAATACGAATCTATTAAGAATCAACATGCTAAAGAAATAAAAATCAATAATGAAATCTATGAATTAGCGTTAGAAAAAAACAACAAAGAATTATGCTTGTTTATGTCTAATAATAGAAGCAGGGATATTTGCGTTAAGCATATTGCTTTACAGCTTATTGACACAAATTTATGCCAAGCCATCAGCGATCAAGAAGAGCAAGCCGATTGCTTAAATCAAGTAATTTTAGCTAAAGCTGAAAATAATAAAACCCTGTTGCTTTGCGATCAAATTACAGATGAAATGTTGCAATTAACATGCTTGGAAAGAATAATTACCCAAGGTATTGCCGCGGATGATTGCCAACAGATACCTTTGCGCTATTCGCCAAGAACACCTGAAAATGATCAGGAAGTTGAATTAAGAGATTTATGCGTTAGTAAAGTTTTACACAAGCAAGCAGTTGCTGATAATAATGAAGCATTATGCGAGAAAATACCTTTGCGCTATATTAAAGCTAAATGTCTGGGCAAACTAAAATCCATTCCGCTTGATTCTGACTCTGATAATGACGGCCTGAATTATTATGAGGAAATTATTTATGATACTAATCCAGACATAGCTGATACTGACAACGATGGTTTTTTGGATGGCGAGGAAGTAAAGGACGGCTATAATCCAAAAGGGGAGGGGAGGTAAGAGGTAAGAGGTAAGAAGTTAGAAGTGATAGAGTTTTGTTATAAGATTTGATTTTATAACTATTAAGCCATTGCTTTTAAGGCAATGGTTTTTAAATTTTAAACTTGCTTTTTTCACCACATATTGTTATAATGCTGTTAATAGAATCAAAATAATAAAATAAGGAAAATAAGATATTATTTTTGATTTCTCTTGTTTTCTTTTTGTTCTTCTTGTTCTTATTTTATTATTTTTCTTATTTCAACCTATGTTAAGAAATTTTTTCACTTTCACTTTTGAATTAATTAAAGTAGTGGTTATATCACTACTAATAATAATACCGATTAGGTATTTTTTAATTCAGCCGTTTTATGTTAAAGGCGCTTCAATGGAGCCGAATTTTTATGATCATGAATATTTAATTATTGATGAAATCAGTTATCGTTTTAATGATCCTGAAAGAGGCGATATTGTGGTGTTCCGCTACCCTCGTAATCCCCAGGAATATTTTATCAAAAGAATAATTGGCCTGCCAAACGAAAGAATTCAAATTAAAGATAGTGATATTTATATTTATAACCAAGATAATCCAGATGGCATAAAATTAAAAGAGCCATATTTAACGTCAGGCACTAAAACTTACAGTATGAACGAGGGAATAATCAGCTTAGATAGAGATGAGTATTATATTTTAGGAGATAATCGCTCCTCTTCTAAAGATTCACGCAGCTTCGGACCGGTTAATAGAAGTTTTATTATTGGCAAGGTTTTGTTGCGCGGATGGCCTTTTGACCGTATTAATTTATTTGAAACACCTGAATATAGTTTTTAGAATTCATACTATGCTAATAATGCGAATTGCTAATGGATACTATGCTAATATAGCGAATAAATGCAAATCTGCGAATTGCGAATACATAAATGAACAATATTCGCAATTCGTTATATTTGCATTTATTCGCTATATTAGCATAGTATAATATATGAAGCAAGAGTTAATTTATGGTGATTTATCATACGAAATAAATGGTATATTATTTGAAGTTCATAATGAATTAGGTAGACATTGCAATGAAAAACAGTATGGCGATCTATTTGAGAAAAAATTAAAAACGAATGGTATAAAATATGAAAGAGAAAAAATTATACCCTCGTCATTTGAGGGTGAAAAATTTGGCAGAAATAGAGTCGACTTTATAATTGAAGATAAAATTATAATAGAGATAAAATTAAAGAGAGTGATAGCCAGAGATGATTACTATCAAGTGTTAAGATATCTTAAGGCATTTAAAAAGAAATTGGGTTTAATTATAAATTTTAGAGAAAAATTTCTTCAACCAAAAAGAGTATTAAATTCTGAAATTAAAAATTATTAATAAGATATTATTAGCAATTTGCAGATTTGCATTTATTAGCTAGATTAGCATATTATTTTTATGTCCAGACCTAAAAAAATTATTAAAAAAGATAAAAAGCCACGAATAAAGAAAAGCAAATTTTTCCGGCTTAGAGGTATGAAGGATGTTTTGCCAAAAGAATATAAATATTGGAATTTAGTTGTTCGCAAGGCATCTGAATTAGCTAAAGCTTATGGTTTTGAGCGGATTGAAACGCCTATTTTAGAACACCTGGAATTATATGAACGTTCAACAGGTAAAGATAGTGATATTGTTAGTAAGGAAATGTTTACTTTTATTGACAAAAATGGTGAAAAAGTAGCATTACGTCCGGAAGCAACTCCGGGTTTGGTTAGATCTTATATAGAGCACGGTATGTTTAATTTGCCTCAACCAGTTCAACTATTTTGGTTAGGCCCTTTATTTCGCCATGAAAAACCGCAGTTAGGCCGTTGGCGCCAGCATAGCCAGTTTAATTTAGAAATACTTGGCGAAGACAGTCCGGTAGCTGATGCCCAGTTAATATTAATCGCTTATAATTTTTTTCGTGAATTGCAAATTGAAGTACAAATTCAAATTAATAGCATTGGCTGTCCTGAATGTCGTGGGGAATATATTGTTAAGTTATTAGAATTTTATAAAGAAAGGGGTAAGCGGGCTAAATTATGTCCTGATTGCAAAAAAAGGTTAGTTAAAAATCCTTTGCGTTTGCTTGATTGCAAAGAAGAAAGATGCATTGAGATCAGGTCAGAAGCTCCGCAAATTGTTGATTGGCTGTGCGACAGCTGCCGAGACCATTTTATTAAAGTTCTGGAATATTTAGATGAATTAGATATACCTTACAATCTTGATTCTTATTTAGTAAGAGGGCTTGATTATTATAATAGAACCGTTTTTGAAATTTGGCCCTCCTACGCTGAAGCTTCGGAGGGCAAGCACTCCTATGCTCCCACCGACCTGCCCGCCGTACAAGACTTTGGCAGGTGCGGCGCTGACGGCCGTCGGCCAAAGCCTATGGCGTCGGACGAAACTTTGGCGGGCAAGGAGGCTTCCTCCTACGCAGATGCTTCGGCGGACAAGTCGGAGGGCAAACAAGGAGATTATAGCAGGCAATCTAGTTTAGGCGGCGGCGGCCGTTATGATGGCTTGGTTGAACAAATGGGAGGTCGGCCTACTGCGGCTTGCGGCTTTGGTCTGGGTATTGAGCGTACGATTTTAAAAATTAAAGAAAAGAATATTCCTTTAAAACAGGATGAAAAAGGGGATATATTTTTAGCGCAATTAGGCGAGCAGGCCAGAAGAAAAGCAATGTCGCTTTTTGAAGAGTTGCGTAGGTCAGGGATTAGTATCAGGCAGGCTTTCACTAAAGACAGCTTAAAAGCGCAATTAGAAGTGGCTAACCGGTTGGGTGTTAAATATAGCTTGATTTTAGGCCAAAAAGAAATAATGGACGGTACTATCTTAATTAGAGACATGGAGTCCGGTGTTCAGGAGGTGATTGATTACAAGAAGCTGGTTCCTGAGATTGAAAAGAGATTAGGTAATGGGGAATAATTAATTAAAAATTAAAAATGCAAAATGAATAAAGAATTAAAAATGCAAAATAAATGAAAAATGTAAAAATTCTCCTGATAACCTTGGTTGCCTGATATACTTAAAAGTTATCAGTATATTAGTTGAATAAGGAGAGGATGTCAGGTTTTGGGATATCAGGAAATAGGTTGAATTTTTACATTTTACATTTCATTATTCATTTTTACTTTTGCATTTTGCATTTTATAGATCGGAGGTGTTTTCATGGTAGAATTTAAGAGAAAAAGAGGAGAAGGCTTTGAAGCTTTTTTAAGGCGTTTTAATAAAAGATTGCAACAAAGCGGCAAGCTATATTTAGCTCGTCAAGTTCAATATTTGCGGCCAAAAAAAAGCAGAGAAGAACAGAAAAAGAGCGCTTTAATTGGCAAGAAATATCGTGAAAAAAAAGAGTATTTAAGAAAGATAGGTAAACTTAAGGAAGAGGATACAAGGAGATGGTGAAATATGATGCGAAACTACAAATTAATATGCGAAACTATCCCGCTCGGGCGGGACGAATTAGCTAATTTGTAGAATTCGCAAGTTCGTAGAATTTGCATAATTTGTAGGTTCGTATTATCTTATGTCTGAATTACAACAACAGATAAATAATGATTTAAAGCAGGCGATGCGAAACAAACAGGAACAAGAAGTTTCTGTTTTAAGGATGCTTATGAGCGCAATTAAAAATAAAGAAATTGCGTTAAGAAAGGGCGGTGATGTAAGTTTAACAGAGGAACAAATTATTGAAGTTTTAACAAGCGAGATTAAAAAAAGCAAAGATTCAATAATTGCTTATAAGCAGGGCGATCGCCAGGATTTGGCTGAAAAAGAAAAAAGAGAAATTAAAATTATAGAAAAATATTTGCCTGAACAGATGAGTGATGAGGAGATTGAAAAAGTTGTTAAAGAAGTTGTTGATTCAATGGGTGATGTTGGTATAAAAGATTTTGGCAAGGTAATGGGGCAGGTGATGCCGCGCGTAAAAGGCAAAGCAGATGGGGGCAGGGTTAGTGAGATTGTTAAAAAGGTGTTGGCGGGGTAAATAAAAATATAATGCGAATGCCGCGAATTAGTATGCGAATGCCGCGAATACGAGCAATGCGAATTATTTGCATTATTCATATTCGCGGCATTCGTATTTCATTTGTAGATTCGCATTATATTTATATCTTCGGAATCAACTTCCTAATCCCATTCAGCCGGGATTCTCGTGAATATTGTTTTATTTTATTGCGAGCTTTATTGGTTTTAATAAATTTAAGCCAGTCGCGGTTTGGCCCTTTGCGTTTTTTATCAATAATAATTTCAACCAAATCACCGTTTTTTAATTTTTGGTCAAGTATTGCCATTTTATCATTGATTAAAGCGCCGGTTGTATGATTACCAATATCAGTATGAATAGCATAAGCAAAATCAACCGGGGTTGCGTTTTCCGGCAGGTCAAAAACATCACCTTTGGGCGAGAAAACAAAAATACGATCATGAAAGACATCAAATTTAATTTGCCTGATAAAATCATGAGTATTTTCGGCTTGACGTTGAATGTTTAAAATTTCCTTAATCCAGCGCGGTTGGCGCAAGGATTGTTCAACTGAACTGACTTTTTGCTTATAATACCAATGCGCGGCAATGCCATAATGCGCTTCTTCATCCATTTCAGTCGTTCTAATTTGAAATTCCGTGGCTTTACCTTTAAGGCCAAAAACAGTGGTGTGGAGCGAGCGGTAGCCGTTTGGCTTTGGTACGGCAATAAAATCTTTAAAGCGGGTAGTTTTTGGCTTCCAGAGAGAATGTATTACGCCAAGCGTCTTATAACAATCAGCTATAGTCGGCACAATAATACGCAAAGCAAAAACATCATGAATTTCATCAAATTTGCGGTCTTTATTTTGCATTTTTTGATAAATACTGTAAAGATGCTTAAAACGGCCTTCTATTTTATATTCAATATTGGCAAATTTCAGTTTTTGGCCTAAGGTATTTTTTACTTTTTGAATATATTGATTACGTTCAACTTTTTTTTCCACTTCATATTTATATTCAAATTTTTTATATTCTTCCGGATAAAGATATTTAAAACAAATATCTTCCATTTGCCATTTAAGCCGCCAGATACCCAGAAGTCCGGCAATTGGCGCGTATATTTCTAAAGTTTCTTGGGCGATACGTAGACGTTTTTCATGAGGCAGAGCGTCCAGGGTTCTTAAATTATGAAGACGATCAGCAAATTTAATTAAAATAACCCGCAAGTCGCAAGCCATGGCTAAGAACATTTTGCGCAAGCTTTCCCTGTATCTTTCAATGCCGCGGTATTTAATTTTGCTTAATTTAGTAACGCCTTCAACTAAGCCGGCAATTTCTTTGCCAAAATTTTTTTCAATATCCTCAAGTGTGTATTCAGTATCTTCAGGTATGTCATGCAGTAGTCCGGCAATTACAGTGTTTAAATCAGCTTTTATTCCAGCTAAAATAAAAGCAGTATGCAGACTGTGCTGGATATAAGGTTCGCCTGTTTTTCGTTTCTGTTTGCCATGAGCTTTTTGGGCAAAATCATAAGCCAACTCC
>DAOWHZ010000063.1 GCA_030641105.1 bacterium
GGGCTGGGAAATTTATCCCAAGGGCATTTATTATTTATTAAAAAAATTAAAAAAATATAATAAGCCGATTTATATTACGGAAAATGGCTTATCAGATGAAAAAGATAACCAAAGAGTTAAATTTATCACTGACCATTTAAAATATGTCCATAAAGCAATTCAGGAAGGCGTAGATGTGCGCGGTTATTTTTACTGGTCATTATTTGATAATTTTGAATGGGCGTATGGTTGGCGGCCAAAATTCGGATTATACGCGGTTGACAGAAAAACATTTCATCGAACCGCTCGGCCAAGCGCGAAAGTGTATGCGGAAATTTGCCGAACAAACAAAGTAATATATTCTTAATTCTTACTTCAAAATGTGGTTAACAATCGCCATCACCTCCTACTTCATCAACGCCGGCATATATGTTGCTGACAAGTTTTTGCTGTCTAAAAAAATCCATTCTTCAATAACTTATGCTTTTTATGTTGGCATCTGGAGTATTTTTAATATTTTTCTTTTATATTTTGATCCATGGATTCCATCACTAAGGGAGCTTGGCATTGACTTATTGGCAGGCATGCTGTTCTTGGCAACCTTGATTTTTTGGTACAAGGCATTGCATCAAAGCGAAGCAACCAGAGTCGTGCCTATTGTCGGAGCTTTAATTCCAATTTTCAGTTTTTTGTTTTCCTATATATTTCTTGGCGACATTCTGGTTGAGCGCCAGTTGCTTGCTTTTTTTATTTTAATTAACGGCGGTATTTTAATATCAGTAAAGCGGACAAGATTCTGGGTTTTAAAAGAGGTTTGGGCAAGTTTTAGAAATATTTTCGGGGATGTGCTGGGAGGCATCCACGCGAAGTATAGGCCGACCAGCAGATTAATTTTAAATTCTGTTATTTCAGCTTTGTTTTTTGCCGCTTATTATGTTTTAATAAAATATATTTATATGAACCAGCCGTTTATCGGCAGTTTTGTCTGGTCGCGCATGGGGTCGTTTATCGGAGTTTTGCTGATTTTGTTCGTGCCTGATTGGCGGAAGCTAATTATCAAGCATCAAAAAGGAGCCAAAACCCCGAAAAATATAATTTTTTTCCTGTCAGTAAGACTGCTGGCGGCAGTGGCCTTTATCATGCTGAATTGGGCGATTAGCATGGGCAATGTTGCTTTGATAAACTCCTTGCAGGGCACGCAATATGTATTTTTATTTTTTATAGTTTTATTTTTGTCAGCGAAGTTTCCAAAAATTTTAAAAGAAGAATTAGGCGGAGGAGTGTTGTTGCAGAGGGTTATAGGAATTAGTTTGATTGGGGTTGGGCTTTATATGTTGGTTGGGTGATGCAAATTTGCGTCATTATCAGCACCGAGTGCTGCAACAGCACTCGGTGCTGATAATAATAAAAAATCCAACATTTTCTACCTAAGTAAAAAGTTCTTGACAATTTTTTTGACTTTAATGTAAAATTCTGGATTAAAGGTTTGACAAATTTATTATTATAATATATACTATAAGTATTGATAATTAATTACTTTTAGTATATTTTATGTCTAATGCTATAGTTAAATTAATAAATAGCAACAAAACAATCTTTGACAGCAAAGAGCTTGCTTTTTTATGGAAAATAAAAAATAAAAATACTTTAAAATCAAAAATATATTATTTAACCAAGCATAACAAAATCAAAAAACTCCATTATGGCGTTTATGCGGTAAATGATAAATATAATAAATATGAGTTAGCGGGAAAATTAAAGCATCCTTCTTATGTAAGCCTGGAAACTGTATTAAGACAAGAAGGCTGTATTTTTCAATATAGCAAAGAAATAACAAACGTAAGCAATATTAACAGAGAATATATTTGCAATGGAATTAAGTATAGTTACAAAAAAATAAAGGACCGAGTTTTATATAATAAAGCTGGAATAATTTTTAAAGAATTTTACGCAATCGCCGGCAAAGAAAGAGCTTTCTTGGATATGATTTATTTAAACAAAGATTATTATTTTGATAATTTAGAAAATATTGACTGGCAAAAATGCGAAAAAATAATAAAAATATATAATAACAAAGAATTAATCAAGAGATATAAAAAATATGTTAGACAGACAAAAGCATGAAATAATATTAAGAAACATTTTAAAAGATATTTACAGCGATCATTTACTGGCTTCTGTTTTGGGTTTTAAGGGCGGAACGGCCTGCTATTTATTTTATGATTTGCCTAGATTTTCAACTGATTTGGATTTTAATTTATTGAATGCAAACAGGAAGGAAGAAATTTTTAATAAGTTAAAGTTCATTGTTGGCAAGTATGGCAAAATAAATCAGGCGCGGATGAAAAGAAATACAATTTTTATCATGTTCAGTTATGAAAAAGGCAGGCAGAAAATTAAAATTGAAGTGTCTGTCAGGGATTTTCAAGACGATTATGAGATTAAGAATTTTTTAGGCATTTCTGTTTTAGTAATGCTTAAGGAAAATATGTTCGCGCATAAATTAGCAGCCGTTACTGACAGAAAAAATATTGCTAACCGTGATTTGTTTGATATTAACTGGTTTTTTATCAAGGGATGGGATATTAATGAGCGGATTATCAAGTTAAGAACAGACAAAAGCTTAACAGGTTATTTAAGATATTTAGTAAAATTTATTAAAGAAAAAGTAAAAGATAACATAATTTTAAACGGGCTGGGCGAAGTGCTGTTGGAAAACCAAAAAGATTGGATAAAGCAAAATTTAAAAAAAGAGCTTATTTTTAATATTAAGAATTATTTAGCGGTGATTAGAAAGCAGAAATAAAAAACGCCACAGTTCGTTGTTTTGTGAACTGTGGCGGTGCAGGTGGAGAGGTTTGCATTTTGTTTAGGTCTTGAGTTTAAGAAGAAGATCATTGATATCCTTCTCTTTGAGATCGAACTCTCTTACCAGCTCTCTGGTTGGTTCTACCGCACGATCAGGATTAGAAGATCCTCTATAGCCACTCTCCAAAATCAGCCCTTCATTCGTCAACCGAAGACAAGAATGATAACTGGCAGGATTTTCTGGACCTGTTGCTCCGAGCCAAATGTTTTTAGCCAAATCCTTCACCTCAGGAGCTGCGGTAAGTTTTTTAAGGCTTTCAAACCCCTTGTTTTCAATCCTTGCATTTTGTGTTTTAGTTAGAGCTTCCTTACTCATCTTAACGCCTCCTTTTTGTCTGAAGTTTTAAATTCAATCATTTTGAAATATTTATTTTTGAAATACAACACCTCCCTTTTTAATTATTTTTGTTAAAAGATCATAATCAAAATATATTATCACATTTTAAATTATATGTCAACCCTTTTAAGCTTCTATCTAATATTTTACTTTATCTTAGCTAAAATTCGTTTGGATTGGGCGGTTATGCTTTTCATCGCGGCATTGCCGACTTATTTAATTAGGTTTAGTATTTTAGGAATCCCCTTTACTTTGCTTGAAGCAATGATTTTGATTTCGTTTGCGGTTTGGGTGGTCGCCAATTATCGCCAATTGATTGCCAATTTACGCCAAGCCGTCGCAGTCCCCTTCGGGAGACTGCGACGAGGCGGAGAAAAAGTGCGCTATCCTTTTGACCTTGAAATTATTTTGTTATTAATAATATCTTTTGTTGCTATTGCTGTTGCGGGTTTTAGCGACAGCGCCTTTGGGATTTGGAAGGCGTATTTTTTTGAGCCGGCGTTGGTGTTTATTTTGGTATTGAATGTATTTGGCAAATTTTCCGTAGGAACAGGGCATGCTCTGTTCCTACGGAAAATTTTATGGCCGTTAGCAATATCAGCGTTTGCGGTTTCTGTTTTCGCAATTTACCAAAAATTTACAGGACATTTTATATTTAATGAATTATGGGCGGCCGAGAAAACAAGGAGGGTAACTTCGTTTTTTGGCTATCCTAATGCAGTGGGGTTGTATTTAGGGCCGTTGGTGATGGTGATGACAGGATGGATAGCGGGACAAATTAGAAATTTTAAAGATAAAAATTCCAAATCTCAAGCACCAAATAACAAACAAATTACAAATTACAAATTACAAATTACAAAAATAGTTTTCATAACAGTTATAATTTTAGCGTCCTTACTATCAATCTACTTTGCAAAATCCGAAGGGGCTTTAGTCGCTGTGGCAGTTGGTATGTTGCTGTTTGGCGTGTTGGCTGGCAAAAAAATAAGATGGGCAACGGTGTTATTGATTTTTATTGCCGGGCTTGGTATAATAATGTCCCAACCAACCAGAGATTATGCAGTTAAAAAAATCACTTTGCATGATTTATCGGGAGAAATCAGAAAACAGCAATGGAGAGAAACTTGGCAGATGATGGCAATTTCGCCAGCCAGATTTATTTTTGGAACAGGATTAGCTAATTATCAAAATGCCATAGAGCCATATCATCAGGAAGGCATATTTTTTAATAAAGACAATGATCCTGATTTTTGCAGGAAGATTGTAATATTTGACGACAAGTACCGCGCCGAACATTGGCAACCAGTGGAAGTCTATTTGTACCCGCATAATATTCTGCTGAATTTCTGGACAGAACTCGGGTTGGCTGGGATGCTCTTGTTTATCTGGATTATCGGAAAATTCTTTATCATTGGTTTAAAGCTTTATAGGCGAGTTATGGGTTATAAATTATTAGTTATAGGGCTGCCTTGTGGCATGGTTGCTGTGGCAGTGCACGGAATAGTTGATGTTCCTTATTTTAAAAATGATTTAGCGGTTATGTTTTGGCTGTTGGTGGCGATGATGAGCTTAGTGAATTTAGAAAATCCCCCACAAATCAACAAATCTTTTCACAAATCTACAAATAGTTAAATTTTAAATCATTTAATGGAGGCGTGCCGGAGCGGTTGAACGGGGCGCACTCGAAATGCGCTGTGCTCGCAAGAGTACCGAGGGTTCAAATCCTTCCGCCTCCGCCAATTTTCCAAATTTCAAATCCTTGATTGCGATCGAGGACAAATTTCTAATTTCATAATATGTTCATCGTTAATAACAAATTTAAAAAAATAACCAAGCTGTTTAAACTTGATAAGCCATTGGTTATTTTTGATATTGAAACAACAGGTTTGGTGATTTATAAGGATAAAATCGTTGAAATTGCCTACATTAAAATTTTTGCTGATGGCAGAATAAAAAAAGAGGAAATGATATTTGATCCGCAGATAGTAATTTCCCGCGAAGCAACCGCTATACACGGATTAACCAAAAAAGATGTAAAGGGAAAACCTACTTTTAGGCAAAAAGCGCAAGAATTATGGGATGAATTTAATGATTGTTATTACGGCGGCTTTAATGTAATGGATTTTGATTTGCCGATTTTGCGCCGGGAGTTTATCAGGGTAGGTATGGATTTTGATTATAGAATTTCACAAATTATTGATTCAAAAATTTTATTTCAGCACATGGTACCGCGATCTCTTTCAGCGGCATATCAATATTATTGCAATAAAAAATTTCAACAAGCTCACACAGCTTTAGGTGATGTTGAAGTTGCGGCTGAAA
>DAOWHZ010000072.1 GCA_030641105.1 bacterium
ATTTCCTTTTCTTCCGGTTCAATATGAATATCACTGGCATTTTCAAAAATAGCGTATTCTAACAGAGTATCAACTATTCTGACTGTAGGCAGATCCTTGGCTAATTTTTCTAAATTTTTTTCACCGGCCTTTTCAGTTTTTTTACTTAGATCTTTAAATTCAGCCTTTAGACTTTTATGATATTGCTTTAGCGCTTCCTTAATACTTTCCGGCGTGGTCAAATATATTTCCGGCTCAAGTTTAGTTTTTTTCTTGATAAATTCAAATATTTCTAAATTTTCAGGGTCCAGAGTGGCTATTTTAATTTTTTTATTATCACTGGCAAAAGTAATCAATTTATGAGTAGAAGCAATTGGTTCAGGTATGCTCATTAAAATATCTTTGCGAATTACTTGATTTTTAAGGTTGATAAAAGGCACTTTAAAATATTTAGCCGCGCTTTCATGTAAAACCATGGGAGTAATAATCTTTTTTTCATACAAATAGCTTTCTACGTCTTTATCAACATTGGCCGCCTCTTTGGAAATTTTATCAAATTCCTTAGCCGGCAGTATGTTAGCTTTATCTAATATGTTTTTTATTTGTTTATCAGTAAACATAATTTGTTGGTTAATCAGTTAAGCAGTTGTGGGTTTTCAACTGTGTAACTGATTAACTAAGTAACTAACATTATTATAACACAAAATTATAAATAATGAAAAGTTTTAATTTTTTAAAAAATATGTTAAGTTGTATATATAGAATATTACACATAACACATAACACGTAACGCGTAACAGGACATAATAAAATGTTATGTGTTACAAGTTACAAGTTACAAGTTATAGGTTACAAGTTATGCGTTATGCGAAAAATATGCGAATGACATGGTTAAAATTATTAAATTATTTTCATCTAAGCCGTGAATCATTGGGTGAGATGGCTTTAAATATGTTAAGTTTTTTTTATGTTAAAATATATTTAATTGTTCTATTGGCTTTAAATTTATTAAATTGGCTGACTGCTTTTATTATTAATAAAAATGTTAGTCAGGATTTAGTTTTTTTGCATTATAATGTTACTTTTGGCGTTAATTTAATCGGCAGTGTTAAGAAAGTTTATATTATTCCATTGTTGGGTTTTGCTATTATTTTAATTAATTTTGTTTTATTGATTTTTATCCACAAGCAAGGTAAATTTATTATTCATTTATTGTTATTTACAGCATTGCTGGCAAATTTATTTTTATTAGCAGCCGTTATTTCGGTTTATTTAATAAATTTCAGGTAAAACGAATAATAGTGTTCAAGACATATAATTTTTTAGCCACGGTTTAACTCATTTGATAACAGTTTTGTTAAATTAGTTAAATTAGTTCTTAGTTAAATTAGTTCTTAGTTCTATATTGTATTTTCATAATCATCTTTACTTTTTAAATTATTTGAATATTTTTTCATTTAACTTAAAACATTATTTATTAAACCATTTATTTTAGTTTCAACCAGTAAGCACTAATTTAACTAAGAACTAATTTAACTAATAACTAATAACAAAACCTATGGTGAGCCTAATAAATATTTGTTCATAGAATAAAACTTTCCATAGAGTGCTTTCTATTATGATTGACTTTTATATCATCAAAATTTTACTCCTAACCACTCTGGCATTTATTTTTACTATTGCCTGGACGCCGTTGTTAACACATTTTTTGTATAAATATAAATTAGGCAAACAAATCAGAGATAATGGTTCAACTCCGGTTTTTACTAAGCTGCATGCTCATAAAGCAGGCACTCCAACAATGGGCGGATTACTTATTTGGGTAACTGTTTTGATTTTTTGTTTATTATTTTATTATTTGGCTAAATTTTTACCTTGGGATATTTTTCAAAGTTTAAATTTCCTATCACGCAGTCAAACACTGTTGCCATTAGGCGTACTAGTGGCAACTGCTTTGGTTGGTTTAGTTGATGATTGGCTTGATGTGCGGGGTAAAGGAATTTTTGCTGGCGGAGGTTTAGGGGTAAAACATCGTTTGTTAGTTTATATTGCCATTGCCTTGGTTGGCGCCTGTTGGTTTTATTTTAAATTGGATTGGGATTTATTTCATCTGCCTTTTGTGGGTAATTTTGAATTAGGATGGCCGTATATTTTGATTTTTGTTTTTGTTATAGTGGCTACAGCTTTTTCTGTTAATGAAACTGACGGGCTTGATGGGTTGGCTGGCGGAGTGCTTTTAACTTGTTTCGGCGCTTATGGCGTGATTGCTTTTTCTCTTGGCAAATATGATTTAGCAACTTTTTGCGGAGTGATTGTTGGCGCCTTGTTGGCTTTTTTATGGTTTAATATTAATCCGGCACGGTTTTACATGGGTGATACCGGAGCAATGAGTTTAGGCGTAACTTTGGGCGTAATTGCTATGTTGACTAATAGCGCTTTAATTTTGCCGATTATTGGCTTTATACTTGTTATGGAATCAGCGTCAGTAATTATTCAGGTATTATCAAAAAAATTGCGCAGTGGTAAAAAGGTCTTTTTGTCCGCGCCTATTCATCATCATTTGGAAGCCAAGGGCTGGCCAGAGCCAAAAATCGTTATGCGTTTTTGGGTAATAGCCGGAGTAACCGCAGCTATTGGTTTGATTGTGTTTTTGTTGGACAAGACGATGTAGAATTTAAGATTTAAGATTTTAGATTTTAGATTGCCATAAATCTGCAATTAAATTATTTTAAAATAAAAAATCTTAAATCTTCAATCTTAAATCTTAAATTAAAATGTCTCTTAAACAATCAATCAATAATATATTTAAATCTCAAGCCAATGAACGCGAGCCGGATAAAAGCTTAATTATTACAATTGGCATTATTATTGTTTTTGGCTTAATAATGCTTTCCAGCGCTTCGTCAGTGATTGCTTATGTTGATAAAGGCGATAGTTATTATTATTTTAAGCATCAGCTAATTGGCTTGTCATTAGGATTACTAACTTTTTGGTTTTTTTCTTGTTTTGATTATCATCGTTTGAAAAAATATGCTTTTGGTTTGTTAATATTTTCTGTGGTTTTATTATCATTGGTTTTTATTCCATGGTTAGGTAAAGAGGTTCATGGCTCGCGCAGTTGGATTGAGATTTTTAATTTTTCTTTACAGCCGTCAGAATTTGTTAAATTGTCTTTTTTAATCTATTTGGCGGCTTGGTTGGAAAGCCGCAAACAAAAGTTAGCTGATTTGCACCAGGGCATCGGACCTTTTGTGATTGTATTAGGCGTAATTTCCGTGTTAATGATAAAACAGCCGGATATTGGCACATTATCTATTATTACTATTACTTCTTTAATTGTTTATTTTATAGGCAGAGGCAGCATTAAACATATTTTAGTAATGTTGATTTTGGCAATACTAGGGTTTGCTCTAATGGTTCAATATAGTCCATATAAGATGAATAGATTTAAGTGTCTAATGGATCCGCAATACGATAAGCAGGGTGTTTGTTATCAAATTAATCAATCTTTAATCGCGGTTGGTTCCGGCGGTATTTTTGGCCGCGGCTTGGGCGCGTCAAGGCAAAAGTATATGTATGTGCCTCAAATTCAGGGTGACTCAATCTTTGCTATAATTGCCGAGGAAACTGGATTGATTTTTAGCGGGGGTTTGGTAATATTATTTATATTCCTGTTTTATCGTGGCTATTTAATTTCCAAACACGCGCCTGACGGGTTTGGCAGAATTTTGGCTATTGGCATTGTGAGCTGGATTGTAATTCAAGCTATG
>DAOWHZ010000002.1 GCA_030641105.1 bacterium
CACTTTCTCTATTATTAATTCCATATCTACTCTTCCTATTTCTCTGGCTGATTTTCAGCATAGTGGCTGTTTATCATATGATGAAATTCGGTTTTAAGAATTTCACCACCTTTTTTACCACCTTTATTTTTATCGGAGTTGCAATTTTAATGCTAATGACTACTTATGATTTTATAAGCCAGATTGACTGGCAAACGCGGGTTACAATACTTGAGAACGCGTTTAAGATGAATTTGCCTTTTAAATAAATCTAAAATCTTCAATCTTAAATCTAAAATTATTTTATGTTATCAATTTACCGTTTGCCAAATAAAATAAAAAATGAAAAAATTGTCAAAGTCCTAAGGCGAGATCTGTTTATTTTGGTTAAAAAAATTATTTTCTCCAGCATATTATTAATTTTACCTTTAACATTTTTTGGAATTGCGCTGGAAATGTATCCGGATTTGCTTAAAGGACAAATTTCTTATCCTTTTGTTTTATTACTGAGCAGCGCTTATTATATTTTTATTTGGCTTTTTTTCTTTTTTTCTTTTATTGATTATTACCTTGATGTCTGGATTATTACTAATGAACGGATTATTGATGTGCAGCAAAAAGGATTTTTTTCAAGGGTAATTGCCGAACAAAGATTATATCGCATACAAGATGTTGTTAGTGAAGTGCATGGTTTTTTCCCAACTGTGCTTAAATACGGAGAAGTGCACATTCAAACAGCAGGCGCAAGACAAAGATTTTTATTTCATCAAATTCCCCATCCAGAAAATGTAAGAAATGCAATTATTAAATTGGCCGAAAGAAGTAAGGCACGCCATAATATTAAAGACAGCTTATAACCTATAAATTATGACTCGCGTTCAGTGTAATTATCGCAAGTAATAAGTTATAATACGCTATGAAGCTCAACGATTTTGATTATAATCTACCGAAGAATTTAATAGCGCAACAGCCGATTAAACCGCGAGACTATTCGCGGCTTTTGATTTTGAAGGCGACACGTCGACGTGTCGCCTTCAAAATGGAGCATAAGCATTTTTATAATATTGTTGATTATTTTAAAAAGGGCGATGTTTTAGTATTAAATAATTCTAAAGTTTTTCCAGCAAGGTTGATTGGCAAAAAAGTTGGTACAGGAGGAAAAATAGAGGTATTTTTACATCAAAAAATTCGTGGTAATTTATGGCAGTGCTTGCTTGGGGGACATGTAAGAAAAGAAAGGCTGGGAATTGAATTTTGCTGCGGCTTAAAATGCAAAGTTGTTGAAGATAATAAAGACGGGACTTGGGATGTAAAATTTAATAAAAGCGGCGAGCAGATGATGAAAATTGTAAATAAAATTGGCGGAACGCCATTGCCGCCGTATATAAAGCGCAAACACAAAAAGGAACATGATAAAACAAATTATCAAACGATTTATGCTGATGATAAAAAAATTGGGTCTGTGGCGGCGCCAACTGCCGGATTTCATTTTACACCAAAATTAATAAAGAAATTAAAAGCCAAAGGAGTGCAGTTTGAATATGTTACTTTGCATGTGGGGCTGGGCACTTTTGCGCCGGTAAAAGTTGATGATATAACCAGGCATAAAATGCATGCTGAATGGGTTGAGGTAAGAAAAAATGTGATAGAGAGAATTATTAAAGCAAAAAGGGAAGGCAGACGCATTATTGCGGTTGGTACAACATCTGTTAGAACTTTGGAAAGCGCAATAAAAAGCCACCCAGTGGCTCATAAGCCACTGGGTGGCTGCATGGGGTGGGTAGATATTTTTATTTATCCTCCGTTTAAATTCAAAATTATTGATGCGATGATTACTAATTTTCATTTGCCTAAGTCAACATTATTGATGCTGGTATCAGCATTTGCCGGTAAGCATAATATTGATAAAGCATATAAGGAAGCGATTAAAAAGAAATATCGATTTTATAGTTATGGAGACGCTATGTTAATTATCGTTTAATCAGGCAATTATCGCATATTCCGCAAAGCCGGGAATCGCCATCTTCAAAATAATCTAAAATAAATTTTTGCCTGCAGTTTAAATGATAAATATAACTTTCTAATTGATCTAATTTTTTGTAAGCACTTTTTAGTTTTTCTTTTAAGCCGACAAAATCTATTTTTACTTCGTCTTTGTTCACTCGCTTTAAAATGTTAATTTCCGTGCCGCGAAAAGGCGGATTATATTCCACGATTTTTTCATCAGATAACTTTCGCACTAAACGCATAAGCGATTCTTTTTTAACATTAATTATCTCTGCAATCTCTTCAAAATTAACCTGCCAGCCGTTTTCAAGCTCGTTACGGAATCGTTTTTGCAATTTACTTAAAATTTCACGCTGCACTTTAGCCCGTTCGTTTAATGAGTTAAAAGCAGCTGCAAAATCACTAATCAATTTTAAATACGCGTTGTTATTTTTTTCACGAGATCTGGCAATATAGCCCTCGCGCTCTAAAATTTTTAAAGCCGTGCCAATAGCCGTTTCCGGCACTGATTCTGATAGCATTTCAGCTAATTCAGAATAAGTAATTAATATTATATCAGATTCATATTGAGTTAAAATTTCATAGATTTCCAAAATAATTTCCGGCAACGGGTTGTCGCCTTTAATAAAAAATTCCCGCAAATGCCTGTCACGCGGGCTATAAAGCATTAAGCAAAAACTTGGCTTGTTGTCACGGCCGGCCCGGCCCGCTTCTTGATAATAGGCCTCAATAGTGCCAGGCATATCATAATGTATTACAAATCTGATATCCGGTTTATCAATACCCAGGCCAAAAGCATTAGTAGCCACAATCACTTTGGCCTTGCCGGACATAAAATTGTCCTGCACCCATTTTCTGTCACTTGGCTCCATGCCGGCATGATAGCTAACTGCTTTTATATCCTGCTCAAGTAAAAATTGCAATAAATCATCAACCCGTGCCCGCGTACTAACATAAATAATACCAGCTCTATCAGGCGCACTGTTAATCGCGTCAAGAACAAATTGGGGTTTATGCGCATCATTGGCCCGGATTACGCCAAACTGCAAATTAGGCCGAGCAAAACCCGTGATTACTAACTTTGGATTTTTTAATCCTAACTGCTTCATAATATCCTGCCTTACTTCTGGCGTTGCTGTGGCGGTTAAAGCCATTACTGGCGGACTGCCAATCTCGTTAATAGCATCGCGCAATTTAAGATAACTGGGCCGAAAATCATGTCCCCATTGGCTAATGCAATGCGCCTCATCAATAGCAAATAAACTGACTTTAATATCAGATAGAGCTTGCATAAATTCCAAATTATAAAATCTTTCCGGAGCAATGTAGAGCAATTTGTATCGGCCTTTTTTTACGGCTTCTAATCTTTGATCAGTTTCAGCTAAAGAAATTGAGCTATTAACAAAAGTTGCTGGGATGCCGATTTGGTTTAAACTATCAACCTGATCTTTCATTAAAGCGATTAAAGGAGAGATTACTATTGTTACTCCGTCCAGCACTAAAGCCGGCAGTTGAAAGCATAATGACTTGCCTCCGCCAGTTGGCATAATTACCATTGTTGATTTATTAGCTAGAATATTATTAATCACTTGCTCTTGGCCCGGCCAGAATGAATCAAAGCCATAATGTATTTTCAGGAGTTCTTTAAGTTGTTGTTTTTGTTTTGATGTATCTGGCATAATTTGACAAAAATGATTTAATCAATTAATTTAAGAGTAGCAAACATAAATATTATAGTCAAAAGGAGGACTTTGTCCTTTTAAATTTTAATAATTTTAGGAAAGGAGGCACAAACATGTTGAGGCAAACAATTTTTCTTCCAGAAGTAATTATTGATTCTCATTGCCATGGGAGAGATCTAGAAGAACAGCACAAAACAACAATTGCGCAAACCTTGCTTGAAGCAGTAAAAGGGCTTATTAATATTACTGTATTTATGCCAAACACATATCCCGCTATCACTTCCACTGGAGTGATGTTTTCATATTTTGATCTCATTGATAGAGCAGTAAAAAAGCAAAACATTAAATTTAAGCAGTATATTTATTTTGGGCTTACTGACGAGAATTTTAATGAATGCGCGCAAGCTATTCAGTATTCCAGAGTTGTTGGCATAAAAGTATATCCCAAAAGCAAAAGCGGCAAAACCGTCACGACAGGATCCGTCGGGGTTGTAAATGAAAATACTATTTTATCCGCAATGGGATTAGTAAGGTCTATGGGAAAAGTTCTAGCTGTACATTGCGATGATCCGGAAATTATCGCCAAAGAAAGAAATGCTATTCGGGCTGAAGTTGAATATGTAAAAAAAATAATACGGCTCGCTCGTGAAGTTCCCGGCGTAAAAGTTATTATTTGCCATGTTTCTTGCAGGCAAAGCGCGGAATTAATTCTGGAAGCGCAAAGCCAAGGAATACGGATTGCAATGGAGATAATGCCCCATTACCTTTGGTTTGATAGTGATGGAACTAATTGGAACCCTGAATTAAATCCCGTATTTTATCACTGTTATAATAATCTTAGAGGCAGAGAGCATAGGGAATATTTAGTAAATTTGATTGCAAGTAAAAATCCTTTGATATGGGTTGCTTCTGATACTGCTTGCCATACTAAAGATGAAAAAATAGAAAAAAAATTAGGCGGGATTCCTTCTAATCAAGAAATGGTAGCGGTAGTTGTTACTCTTGCCTCACAATTGGGCTTATCAGATGGACAAGTTGCGCGGCTACTGTCATGGAATATCAGCGAGTTTCTAAACATTCCTGTTAGTAGAAATTTAGTTGAATACAACTTGGAAAAAAGAATTGATACATTACAGTACAATAATGGAAAAGTAGTAAATCCATGGAATGGATCAGAGCTTCTTTTCCCAATCCCTATTCAAAATTAACCCCTAAAAATTGAAAAAGGTCGACTCATTATTTTTGAGCCGACCTTGTTTTTTTTATTAGTCCACTACAAGCGAACCAACTAAATCCTGAACATGATTAATGTTATGTTTTTCTATATACTGCAATACTCCGTGATAAATTTCTGTGGCAAGACTTGGCTTAGCAAAACCTCCTGTGCCAAATTGTACTGCATTAGCGCCAACTAGAAAATATTTAATTGCGCCTTTAGCGTTAGTTATGCCTCCAACGCCGATAATTGGTATAGGCAATTTTGCTTTGTACAACAGATTGACTATTTTTAATCCTGCTGTCAGAATAGCTGGCCCTGACAAGCCGCCATAAACTCCGCCAAGCTTTGGCCGCCGTGTATTTATATCAACATCCATTCCCTCAATTGTATTAATTACTGAAATCGCATCCGCTCCAGCTTGGTATGCTGCTTGGGCAACCGCTACAATATCAGAAACCATTGGTGGAAATTTGACAATTATAAAAAGATTTGGCGCGGTTTGATAAATTGCTCTTACAACTTCAAATGTATCTTCTGGGAATTTGCCAATAATCCTGCTTTTTAAAATATTGGGGCAGGATACATTAACTTCTACAATTTTAATCCCCGCATTAGATAGCCGACTAGCTAACTCTGCATACTCTTTAGGACTAGATCCAGAAATATTTACGGCTAACGGCTTATCAAAAGCCAGCCACCGAGGCAATCTTTCTTTAATAAATTCATCAACCCCTGGATTTTCCAAGCCAATTGAATTAAGCATACCGCATGGCGTTTCACAGACTCTTGGCGCAGGATTTCCGACTTTTGGCAATAAAGTAGTTCCCTTACTATCAAGCATGCCAATGTAGGTTGCATCATATTGCTCACTTTCAATGGCCTCAACATCAAGACAGCCGGAGGAGTTCATTAAAGGATAATCCAAAGTAAGTTTCTTGCCTTGTTGCCCGATTAACACAGTCTTCATGGGCTGATCCGTTATTCTACTTTGAGGCAATGAAATCCGAGCTTTGTCTGAAATTAGTTTATCCCAATCAACTTTCGCGGCATCAAAAACAGGCCCATCTTTACAAACATGCTTAACAGTACCATCGTTCATAAATACCGCACAGCCCTTGCAAGAACCGATACCGCAAGCCATAATCTCTTCAAGAAGAACTAAACATTTATTTCCACTTTTAGCAGTAATGCTTGCTACGCTTTTCAGCATAAGCTGAGGTCCGCAAGCAACAACAATAGATTCGCCTTTATCTTGCAAAAGCTCTTCTTTAAGCAAATCCGTAACAAAACCTATTCTTTCTCCTTCTGTATCAGTAATAATTTTAACTTCGCAACCATAATTTTCAAATTTTTTCATAGCCACGATTTGGGACAAATCATATGCCCCGAGTAAAACAGTAACGGATTTTCCCAAGCCGCGAAGTTTCTTAGCAAGAAGCATGAGCCCTACCGCGCCAATGCCCCCGCCAACCAAAATATATTTATTAATATTTTGATCAATTGGTATAGGCCTGCCTTTTGGGGACGAAACTTTAATTTTATTGCCTGACATCAACTTTGAATATAATTTTGTATTTTCTCCTACTACCTTAAAAAGAATAGAAGCGCTTTTTGTGTTCGCATCAAAGTCAGAAAAAGGCCGAGGCATAACTGACTGTTTATTAAGCGGCTCTAATACAACAAACTGTCCGGGTTTAATTTCAGGGTGATCTGACCATAAAAATTTAATAAGAAAAATTCCTGAATTAACAGCGTATTCATAACATTGATCAATCACTACTTCAAATTCTGTTTTTTTCATATCCCTTCTCCTTTATTTGCTAAAATGTTTAAAGAGCATAATTATTCTGTTTTGTTAATATTAGACAATAAAATAAATTCTGTCAAATAAAAAACTCACCAATATTTAGTGAGATTGTTTACTAATTAAATTTGCTGATTACTTTCTATGTTTTCTCTTATATAATTCTAATGTATTCCTAAACGCCATGGCAATGGTCATTGGTCCGACTCCGCCAGGCACTGGCGTGATATAGCTAACTTTATTTTTAACATCTTCAAAATCAACATCACCACCAACTTTTTTACCCTTTTTGGTAATGCCAATATCAATAATCACGGCGTCTTTTTTTATCATGTCTTTTTTAATAAATCCCGGTTTGCCAACTGCAGTAATTAAAACATCAGCTCTTTTGGTTTTATTAACTAAATCATTATTATCAGTATAAACAATTTCTACTCTGGCTCCTTGGCACTCCAAAACTTTAGCCAAACTTTTACCAAAAATATCGGAATTACAAACTATGCAAATTTGTTTATTTTGTAACTGGCAATCAATACTTTTTAACATTTCTAAAACTACTTCAAAAATAGGCGGCATTACATGATGATGATCACAAGTTTTAAATAAAATTTTCAAATTATCAGGATGAAAGCGATCAACATCTTTGGCCGGATTAATGGCTCTGATTATAGCGTCAGTCTTAAATCCCTCTGGCAAAGGCAGTTGCATTAATATTGCGTCAATTGTTTTGTCTTTATTCAGATGGTCAATTATATCTAAAATTTCTTGCTCGCTTATATTTTCCGGACACTTATACAAATGTGTATCAATGCCTACTTTTTTAGCTTGCTGTTCTTTTAAGTTAACATAAAGTTCAGAATCTTCTCGCTCGCCAATTAAAATAATAGCTAAATTAGGCCTTAAGCCGTTTAGCTTAATTATTTCTTTAACAATATTATCTTTAATTTTCTCGGCTAATGCTTTGCCATTGATTATTTTAGGCATAGATAAAAATTAAGGCATCAGTTTATCTGATGCCTTGTTTGTTAAGATTGGAATTTGGGGACTGATTTCCATGATTGTCTCCTCTTCTGTATCAAATTATCTCAACTCGGCGGCTCTTATTTTGATGTCATTAGCAATTTGGAAGATATCCTCTTTAATCTCTTGGATATATTTGACAACTTCACCAGTCCTTTTTTCCAACTGTGGTCTCCAGAACCAAAGATCTAAAATTGCATCATCAAGATCTTTTATTCTCCTTTCAATTCCTGCCACAACTTTTTCTAAAAGAGCATTATTCATTTTTTCACCTCCTTTTTTATTTCTGTTTTGTCAAATATATTTATATTATTAGTTATGAGTTATAAGTATCAAACGCTTGGTATGGGAAACTGCAAACACATTTTTTTAACCTTATCTTTTATCTTATCTAAAATTTCCGGCTCACCCTTGCGCTTAATAGCGCTATTTATCCAAATCGCAATTTTTTTGACTTCATTTTCCTTTATGCCGCGAGTAGTAATAGCCGGAGTGCCAAAACGGACGCCTGACGGATTCATTGGCGAACGAGGATCGTTAGGTATAGTGGAACGGGAAATAGAAATGCCAACTTGATCTAAAATAATTTCCGCGTCTTTACCGGACAAATTTTTAGATGTCATATCAACTACCATTAAATGATTATCAGTGCCGTTAGAAATTACATGGTAACCCATATTAATAAATTCATTAGCCAAAATTTGCGCGTTTTTAATTACTTGCTTGGCATATTCTTTAAATTCCGGCTTTAGCGCCTCGCCAAAAGCCACTGCTTTAGCCGCGGTAATATGGTCATGCGGACCGCCTTGCATTCCTGGAAAAACCGCCCGATCAACTTGCTTGGCGTATTTTTCAAGGCACATTATAATCGCGCCTCTTGGCCCGCGCAAAGTTTTATGCGTAGTAGTGGAAACAACATCAAAAAAAGGAACCGGATTATCCATTTCTCCAGCCGCAATTAATCCAGCAGTGTGCGCAATATCAGCAAAAGTAAAAGCGCCGACTTCATCAGCAATATCTTTAAACTTTTGCCATTCTATTTCCCGGGCATAAGCGCTATAGCCAGCCACAATCATTTTTGGCTTTTCTTGCAAAGCAATCTCCCTGACTTTTTCCATATCAATTTTACCGGTTTTTGTGTCAACTTCGTACTGTACAAAATCATAAAGCATGCCGGAGAAATTAACCGGATGGCCATGGGACAGATGCCCGCCATGATCTAATTTTAATCCAAGCACTTTATCCCCTGGTTTTAAAAACGCCATGTAAACAGAAGCGTTTGCAGGGGATCCTGACAAGGGCTGGACATTCACATGTTCGGCATTGAATAATTTTTTAGCCCGTTCAATAGCAATTGTTTCCACATCATCAATGATTTGATTGCCGCCATAATATCTTTTGCCAGGATAGCCCTCGCTGTATTTATTGGTCAGTACAGTAGCCATTGCTTCCAGCACTGCCTTTGAAGCATAATTTTCCGAAGCAATAAGCTCCATTTCTTCAGATTGTCTTTTTGTTTCACGGTTTATTGCGTCCATTATTTTTGGGTCTTGAATTTGCAGGTTTTTGTAATTTAGCATAAATTTGTATTCCACCGACCTTTAGGTCAGGGTTTGTGAGACTTTAGTCTCACAGAAGTATTTAAATACGGGATGCTAAAGCTGGGTAGAAAAAAATTGTCATCTCATTCTATGATATGTTAAATAAGCTGTTTTGTCAAAAATTTTAAAGTAAAAAAAGAGGGGACAGTCAAAAAGCACTGCCCCCAAATACGTTTTCCGGTTTTTGTTTGGAAGAGCTTTTAGCCCTTCAGCTCCTTGCCTGGCCTAACCAGGAACCCCATTCCTGTGGTCAAGGAAGGATTGGCGATGTTTCCATTTGGCTTTTTTTGCGTCAATTCGCCTAATAAATAATTTTTGCCAGGAATATTCCAGGTCAATAATCAGATAAGGCGTGGCGCAAAAAGGCCTAAAAATGGCAAACATAATTCACCTCCTTGGAAATCTTCAGCCCGTTTCGTCAGTGTCAGCGGTATCAGCCTGATGATAATCAAACCTAAAGTTCAACCTTTTCATTAAACATCCCTCCTTTCTTTGTTTATTTTTGTTACATCAGTCCAATGGACTGATTATTTACAATATAGCAAACCGGCTAAAATTAGTCAAATTTTTAATCCTCTTCTGTCGCAACACTAATACCATTTCTTTTTAATAACGCTGTTGTTATGCCATCACCTTCTTTCACTGTTTTAGTAAAAGTTCCGTCATAAATTTGCCCGCAACCGCAAGAAGGGCTTCTTTGTTTAAAAATGACTTCCTTAATATTTAATGCCTTTGCAATTTTTAAAACCTCTTCAGCGCCTTTGACAAATTGTTCTGTTACATCAATTCCTTTTTCAGTTAATATTTTTGCTCTGCCGTCTAACACATCCTCTCCGCTCGCGTTCTGTATCTGCGATAAAATTCTTGGAGTAGATAGTCCCCCTAACTGTTCGGGGCAAACCGGAATTAATTTGCCTTGCTTATATTCTTTTAATATTTCAGAATCTAAATCCGCTAAATTATTTTTTCCGTCATATTTGCAATCTATGCCAACAAGGCACGCGCTGATTAATTTCATAATTTTTTAGTTTAAATGATTGTTATTTGTTGTTTTTATAATATGGCAAATCAGCTGTTTTGTCAAAAAATGTCTTGACTTTTTTTGTTAGAGTGCTATATTTATATATTAAGTTTTGAACCTTAAATTTAAAAAATAAAAGAGGAGGATTAATAATGAATCAAGAAAAATGCAAAAGATGTAATACTAAAATGTTAAATGAAATACCAGGATTATTTTTTGATTTTGATGCTGACTCGGAACGAGGATACGGGTTGGGCACCCCTTTATGTTCGAAGTGTTTAGGCACAGGTATTGTGATAAAAACACCCGAATTTAAAAAATTTAGCGAGAGAGTAAGTGAAATTCGCCAAAATAATTTTCAACTGCAAATTAGGGCAATTAAAAATAAATTGCCGGCAGAAGAATGGATGCCTCAACTTGAAAAAAATAATGAACAGCTCATTGAAATTGCCAGAAAAGCATTAAAGATTATTTTGAATCCGGTTGAAAATTGTTATGCTAAACAATTAATAAAATAATGTTTTTCTTGTATTATTATTTTTAAGGCCACGCTTTATGCATGGCCTTTTAGTTTTTACAATTTTTTATAAGTCATTTTTTTCAACCCCTGCCACCAATCAGTAAATTTTGTCCTTTTCATTTCTTTTAAAAGTTTTTTTGCCGACTTGGTTTCTAATGCTTTTTCTACATTATTAATCCAATCTTGAGCCGAAGCATAGCCCAGATCAACATATTCTTTAGCTTGAAAAGCAACTTCAAGCCAGTCAGCGTCTTTCGCGATTACGCCTTCTTTAGTATTTCTTTCTTCAAATTCATCAAAATAATTTTTCCATTTTTTTTCTATTTGCATTCCCAGACTTTTTATTTGATCTGAAAATGCTTTTATCTCGCAGTCTTTTTTATCATAGTACTTAGCAAAAATTTTATTTTGGTCTCCTGTTCTGCTTTCGCAATTATCATGAATTATTAACATAGAAGCAATTTTTTCAGGGTTGTTATTGTCTTCCATAACAGCTAATATGTAGCCAATTTGAGCAGCGCGAAGCATATGTTCTGCTACTGACACAGGATTATTTACGCCAGCCAGCCACCAGCCAGTATGTTTTTGCCTTTTTAATTGATTTAATTCAAAAATAAAATTAATGATATTTTTAGTGTTCATATTTTTTGTTATGTTAATTATTTTTTTTATAATTTAATTTTACCAAATTCACCTAATTTGTCAAAATACGAATAGCTTTGCCTTTTATCAAGGCCGAACTTATTTTTTTATAAGCAGAAGATAAAATTCGTTGAAAAGTGCTTTGTGAAGTTTTCATTGATTCAGCGCACTCAACTTGGCTTAAATTCTCTATGTTTTTAAGCCGCAGGGCTTCAACTTCTTCCTGGCTTAATTCAACCACATCTAAACTCCGCATAAGCGCTCCTTGCGGCTTAAAATAATTAATTTTTGGATTAAATCGTATTTGGCGGCGCAGGCAGGGGCGTCCTGATTGCCGCCTTAATCTTTGTGGCATATATTTTAGACAGACAAAAAATAAATAATGGGATTGTTAGGATTATTAGGATATATTATCCCAACAATCCCAAACATCTCAAGCATCCCAATGACCTCATTATTTCTAGTTATCTATTTGTCTTTATTTTGGCCTGACTGGTCTTGCTGGTCCTGCTTTGGCTTTTGCCAAAACCATCTAAAGCCCCGGCCTCGTCCTCTGCCTAAACCCAAGCCGCCAGCTCTGGGTTTGCCATCACCGCACGGACCCATGCCTCGGCCGGTTAACGGACCTTGGCCAGTTGGACCTGTCCCATTTCTTTGTGGCATAATTATCACCTCTCTTTCTCTTAATCGCCAATTTAGCGAATTTAAAGCTAATTTGACGAATGTTATTATTATATTATGAGTATATACCCAAAACAATATTTTGTCAAGGCCATAAAAAACCCCGCCCCAATTTTATAAAATCAGGGCGGGGACAAAGAAGGGGCCTTCCTGGGCTATATTAAAATTAAACCAAAGGCGGTTGTTCTTGGGGCGGAGATGGCAAATCGTCTTTATTGCTTTTTTCTATATCTTGAATTGTTGATGGTTTTATTTTATTAGTTTTATCTTCTATTGCATCTTGCGTTTTTTTAGCCTGAACTCGCCGCTCTTTAATTAACTCGCGATTTATCCAAAATATCCAAGCAATAATACCGAGCAAGAAAACAATAAAAATAATCAAATTAAAATTAAGCTTGCCTTGCTTTTCTTTGTCCTCATTAATTAAACCAATATTAGTTGTTTCTTCAATGCCTTGTTCTATTAAATGTTTAATTTCTTTATCAATTATTTCGCCTTCTTCTTTGTCTGCTTTTTCAGCTATATTTTTTATAGGGAGAATTACTGCTTCAGATTCTTCTAATATGCCTTCTATCCCCTTAACTTCCACGGGTGTTTCCTTATATTCTTCTTGAATTGCCTGAATAATGGCTGGCTGTTCAATACTAAATTTTAAAACATTAGAGGGACTGCTCTTACTGCCATATTCATCTTCGGCTATAGCCCAAACAGTATGCTGGCCAACTTTTAGATTTAAAAAAGGCCTAAAAGCAAAATTAGCTACGCCGCTATTATCCGTTAAAATTTCAGTTTTGCCATTATAGATTCCGTCAATATAAACCCTAACAAATGTTCCATTTACTGTTAAGCCCTTAATTAACGGTTTTACTTTATCAGTTATTGCGCTTTCACCGGGCTCAATCATAGTGGGAGCCGGAATGGTTTGAATTTGGGCATGGACACAAATTGTCAAAACAAAAAAAGTACCAACTAAACAAATAAGAGAAAACAATACAACTTTAATGTATCTGTACATAAAAATTTAATGTTGCCCCTCCGTTAAAAATAAGAAAAATAAGAAAATAAGAGAAATATTTTTTGTTCTTATATTTTTATACAAAAACTGTATTGAGGCCAACGGGAATAATTTAGGCGAACCCAATTCATCTCGTTGGCCCCTATACAAATTTTTAACAAAAAAATAAACTGCCATTAAATCAATGGCATTTAAAGTTTAATAAATATTTAATTAAACCGTCAAGTGTATGGACAGTTAATATGCTGGGGGTAAGAACTGGTCTAATTGTGGATAAAATTGAGGATAAAATGTTAAGATTATTTAGAATTTATATTAATTTCAAACTAAAATTAGATAAAAATAAATAAAAGTTATCTCAGAATTTTTCCCCCACAAATCTACAAATCTCTTTACAAATTTACAAATTTTACAAAAGAATGTTAAATCAGTATTTGTAGATTTGTGAGAGGATTTGTTGATTTGTGGGGGTTTTATATAATATCTTTATAATGTTTTATTTTAGCGATTTTTTTATTCTTATCTATATCCACAGCAATCAAGTCAGCCCTAATGTCTTTATAATAAATTTTATTATTAGAATTGCCTAAATATTTTTTAATAGCATCCTTTAAATTTTTTATTTTTCTACTGCCCATACCTTCATCAGCTTCACCATATTTATTTGATGTCCTGGCTTTGACTTCAACAAAAACTAATAAATCTTTTAATTTTACTATAATATCTATTTCCTTATGGCTGGTTTGAATATTACTTGCAATGATTTTATAACCATGTTTAATTAAATACTTCTTAGCTATTTCTTCGCCAAATTGTCCTACTTTTTGGTTATAGTTCATAAATTAAAAGGGCAAACCGCCCTCTTATTTTTATTATTTTATTATTTTATTATTTTTATTTTTTTCACGGAATATACTTCTTGTACTGCTTTTCTTCATCTAGCCACTTTTTTCTTTTAGGAACCTCTCTTAATTTCTTAGCTAAGAAAAACAGCCAAACTAAAATTTCCACTACCCACAACAAAAACCAAAAACGGGCTGATAAAAAAGGAATTGCTTCATAAGTAAAAAACAATAAAAATACGCCGATAATTGTGTTGGTTAAACAAAAATAATAAAGACCGGTCCAAAAACGGCCATATAAATTTTTTTTGTTGCGCGCTTGAATAAAAGCAAAAACAATGGTTAAAACAACTAAAACTACAACAAAAATTATAAAATATTGCTGGAATTGCGGAATTAGCTGGCCTGGCCTTACATCAAGCCAGAAGTCTAGGGAGAGTAGATTGTTCATAATAAATGTCAATTATCTAATTTAATTTATTTTTCAACGGTTTTGTAAAATCAGTTCTTAGTTAAATTAGTTAAATACGTTATAAGTTAAATATTGCACTTGCCTAACATATGCGTGTATCAGAAGTTCGCTGAAGCGGAGCGTAGGCGAATTTGGGTGGAAGCTCTCGGAAGAGCCGTAACCTGATATACGCCGTTAGATAATGTAATTAAAAGTTTTTGTTTTGCGAAGCAAAACATTATTTGGGGCTATTTATTTTTTCTAAAGTTATCATCCAGTAAGCAGGATTCTCTGGTATTTTTTAACTGAGTTATCTCCAAATTTGTCTTTTGCAGTTTCTTCATCAATAAACAAATCTTTCTCTTCAACTATTTTTAATCCCGCTTCTTTTACGGCTTTTTGTATGTTATCAACTGAATGATGATACATGGCAACAGCTTTTTCTCCTCCCCCAGCATTCTTCACAATTCCTCTAATCTTTATGCCTTCTTTGTCTTTAGAACTTCTATATTTTTCTAAATCTTCTTTATTGCATACTATAAAATCTAAATTCCAGTCTGAATTAAAAAAATCAGGATGCATAGTTAAAAAAACTGCTTTTCCATCCGGTTTAATGATTCTACTGGTTTCATTGAAAGTCTTTTTGACGTCTTCAACTTTTAAATTATGTAAAACCATAAAAGAAACAACATTATCAACAGATTCTGTTTTTATTGGGATATCCTCTATGTTTCCATTAATAAAACTTAAGTTTTCTTTTTCTTCGTATTTTTTTGATAATGGAATTGAATCTTTCTCTATTCCTAATTGTGCTTTGCTTAATTCAACACCTGTGACTTTCCCTGTATTTCCAACCATATCAGCTATTTTTAGAGATGGATAACCTCCTCCGGAGCCAATATCAGCTACTGTGTCTCCTTTTTTTATTACATTTTTCTTTAAATAATCTAACATGGGGTTCCTGCCCCAAATTCCAGCAGCATGTTCCATTGTTTTTTCTCCTCCCCATTGATCTACTGTTTCTGATGTATATAAATCTTTAAATGTGTTTTTTTCTTTCATGCTATTTTATTATTAAATAATTTTATTTGACTTAACTGTACGCACACCAACATAGTTAATGAGATAATCTAAAAATATTTTTTTATTCCTATTATGAATTGAAGCAGTCGCGTCTTCTATTGCAAAAACATTGTATCCTCTATACATTGCTCCAATCGCTGTATGAAATAAGCAAACATCGGTATTTATTCCGCATAAAAAAATATTTTTTATTTTTTTATTTTTTAAATATTTATCTAAATTTGTCTTATAAAAACCATCAAAAAAATGTTTAACTATAGACTTATCATCATTATTATATTTTAGCTTGTATAATTTATGTCCCCACGTTCCTTTTATTGCGGTATTGCCATAAGCGCTTTGATTCTTGTGTGTTTGAAAATTTCCTTTATAATATTTTGAACTTAAATCACTTGATAAAAATAAAACAATATTTTTATCAGCATGCCACTTGTCAATTAGGAATTGTATTTTAGTAGAAATTTTTTGGCTTTTTTTTAATAATTTATTATCAAATTTTTTTGCTACTTTACCATTAGGCGCAACAAAATCATTTTGATAATCGATAACTATTAGTATACTATTTTTCATAATAAGAATATTGGTTTTAGAAAAAAATAAATAGCCCTAAATATAAAATTTTCGATAGGAAATTTAAAAATTTTTAATTATTTTACCTAACTCGTTTTTATACGAACTTGCTACCGCACCAAAATAAAATTAAAAACAATAACTAGTCTAACTAATTTAACTAAGAACTAATTTAACTAATTTAACAAAACTAGCGCAAGCAATAACTACATTAAGCAACCTCACTACATCATCAACCAACTATAACTTCGTAAACACCATCCCATAATGATACGATCCTGCTTCAAATTCTTCTTCCAACTGCAGACCTAATTTTTTAGCCGCTGTTTTCAACAAATCTTTTTTTACTCTTTCTTCAACAGGAGGGCCCAAAGGCGAGGCAATATTTTGCCATTCCACTACTACTAACTTGCCCCCTTTTTTAATCATACGAATAGCTTCACGCACGATTTCTGCCCGTTTATGCGATTGATATAAAGTATTCATAAGCAAAACCGCATCAAGGCTATTGGCTTCTATTTTGGTAGCGCCAAACACTTCAATATCACTCCAAACAGTTTGTAAATTAGTTAAATTTTCCAGCTTGATTCTTTTATCAATTGTTTCTAAAACTGTCTTTAATATATCAACTGCGTAAACCTTGCCCTGCTTGCCCACTAAATCAGTTGCCGGAAAAATAAAATGCCCGGACGCGCCGCAACCCAAGTCAGCCACTTTTGTTTTGTCGCCAACTTGCGCTTTTTCTAAAATTAAATTTACATTGATTAAAGCATTGCCGCCAATTATTTTTGTCATATGATTATATTTTAATTATTTTAACTCATTAACTATATTATAGTTTATTTTAGGAATATTAACAAGATAAGATAAAGTAAGAAGTTAGAAGTAAGAAGTAAGAAGTAAGAAATTTTTTAATCGTGTAATACCTTTCTTGCTTCTAACTTCTTACTTCTAACTTCTCTACATGGCTTAAAACTTATCCGATGGATTGGACAAGCGCCATATTGAGCAAGACGTTCCAAGTGCAGCCGCGTGCCATAGCCCTTATGTTGATCAAATCCATAATCAGGATATAATTTATGCATCTCAAGCATAATTTGATCCCGCACAACCTTAGCAATAATTGAAGCCGCGGCAATGGAAAAAATTATTTCATCTCC
The DNA here is from genome assembly GCA_030641105.1 of bacterium. Next base: position 17,298 of record DAOWHZ010000002.1, read on the forward strand.
TTTGATTATTGCCTCTTGCTTATATGAACAATTTGGTATTTTAAATTTTCCGTCAAGCATTATAAAATCCGGCTTTTGCTTTAGCGCGCCAATGGCTTTTTTCATAGCCAAAAAAGCGGCTTGCAAAATATTAATTCTATCAATAGTCTGATGATCGCAAATGCCAATACCAACTTCAGCAAATTCCTGTTTAATAACTTCAAACAATTCTTCTCTGGCTTTAGCGGTTAATTTTTTTGAATCTTTAATTAATTTCAGCTTATCATTATCCGGTTTAAAATCTGAACCGCAAACAACGCACGCCGCTACCACCGGACCAGCCAATGGCCCGCGCCCGGCTTCGTCAATACCGGCTATTGACTTATAACCCTGTTTAAATAAATTTTGTTCTTCCGTCAAGTCTAACATACTTAAATTATAGCACAAAATAATTTAAGATTTAAGATTGCAGATTTAAAAATTACTCCAAATTTTAATCTTTCAGCCAAAGGATAATCAGCCTTTGGCTGAAAATCTTAAATCAAAAATTTTTCACTTGCTATCATTTCTTTATCAATGCTACAATAAAAACATGGATAAACAAAGTTTTAAGCGAGCAGGAATTAAAACCCTAAGCAACTTTAAGCGATTTTTGCCAATTTTACTTGGTATGTTGCTATTGGTCAGCTTACTAGTTAAAGCTATACCAAAATCTTTTTATGCTATCTTTTTCAGCGGCAATATTCTGACTGATTCTTTAATCGGCGCTATTGCAGGCAGTATAGCAACCGGAAATCCTTTAACTTCTTATATTTTAGGCGGAGAATTATTAAGTCAAGGCATTAGTTTGGTGGCTATTACGGCTTTTATTGTTGCCTGGGTTACTGTTGGCATTGTGCAATTGCCGGCGGAAATTATGATGTTAGGCAAACGATTTGCTATTAGCCGTAATATAGTTAGCCTTATTTTAGCTATTATTATAAGTTTTTTAACCGTAGCAACATTAAAATTATTATGACATTCAACCAACTTAAAGAAAAAATTAGTTTTCAATGGCTGTTCTGTTTGATTATGATCATAGTCTTTGGGCTGGTATTTTTGCTTAATCCAAATATAGGCAATCAATCCTGGCAATATTTTATTGGTTTAATTAAAAAAATAGCTCCGTTATTATTAATTGTTTTTGCTTTACTGTTTATTTTAAATCTTAGCTTACGACCCAAAACTATTATAAAATATTTAGGAGGAAAATCAGGTCCAAAGGGCTGGCTGATAGCAATTATTGGCGGCATTATTTCCAGCGGACCGATTTATTTATGGTACCCATTATTAGCTGACCTTAAGGAAATGGGAACACGCCATAGTTTAATAGCGGCCTTTCTTTATAACCGAGCCATAAAAATACCTTTTATGCCCATACTTGTATTCTACTTTGGCTGGACTTTTACTATAGTACTGACAGTTTATTTAATTATTTTTTCTATTATCAATGGTTTAGTGGTGGAAAAACTTTTATATAATAGCTCCCATAAATCAACAAATCCTTTACAAATTTACAAATAATATGTCATTGCGAGCCCGCAGGCGAAGCAATCCCGTGGTTGTCGCAATAACCACGGGATTGCTTCGTCGCCTCTTACTCACTGCGTTCGTTCGGGCTCCTCGCAATGACATTTGTGAAAAGATTTGTTGATTTGTGGGAATAATTTATGAAAATAGCTATCGCAACAATTGAAAAAACTAAAAACAGCCAAATCAGCTCCCAAGCCGGCCGCGCTCCTTATTATTTGATTTTTGATCAGCAAGGAGAACTCATTGAAACCATTAAAAATCCTTTTGCTGTTGGCGGCGGTGGAGCCGGGTTTGCTGCGGCTAAAATGTTAGCTGACAAGCAGGTTGATTTGGTAATTGCCAACGGGTTTGGGCCAAATATGATAGGCGCTTTAGAAGAACGGGGGATTAAATTTGAGGAAAAGCAGGGGGCGGCGGACAAGGTGTTAAGTGAAATGTTGTAATTTTAGTTAAAGATTGGTAAAATAAAATTATTAAGGAATTTTAACATTTTTCCTTTTGTAATGCTTTGCGGATAAAAATTTGAATAAATTTTTTAGCTAAAATTAAACAATATTTTAATAAGTTCGTATATAACTTGTTGTATGAAATTTTGTGCCATTAATTAATAAACTAAAAATATGGAAAAGTTGTTAGAACAATTTGCAAAAATGGTTAACAAGCCTTTTATTGACTTAATGTATTTAATATTTGGAGCAATTTTTTTGTTTTTTATTAATTTGATTTATACTTTTGACATTAGTGCAATTTCAAATTTTAAAAATATTAATACATTAATATTGACTATTTTTTTCGTTGCTATTTCTTATTACATTGGCAGAATGCTCAAATTGGTATCAGAAATATGGATTATTTTATTTCAGTTAATATTTGGAAAGGATAGGAAGAAGGAATTTATTAAGCTATTCAAAGAAATAAAAAACCAAATTGACGGTATTTCTGAAACAATAGAGCCTTCGTCTAGTGATATATATAATGCAGAAATAAAAAAAATAATAGACAAGAACGAAAGCATAAAAGCTAGATTAGACAGAGAGATACTTAGCAATATTTTTTTAAATTTAAATATCGGCCTAGTTATAGTCTTGTTAGTAATTAAATTTCATTACTTGTTAATCATTGTCCTTTTATTGTTGACGTTTTTTGAGATTAGAGGACATGTTGATATTTTTAAAATGGAGAAAGATTTAATGACTTACTATCATCAAGAAAAAAAGAAAAGATAAAGAATATAGATTAAGCTGGGATTACAATTTAATGGCACAAAACATCACATAACACGGGATAAGCAAAATATTTTCTAGCGAAAAGACTTCGCTTATCCCGAAACGTTATATGAAATAAATTTTTTTTGATATTTGTTAATAGGTTTTATAATAAGGGATAATTTGATTTTTTATTTATTTTAAAAGGGGTAATTAATGTATTTCACTTGCTACATACTTACGCAAGTGAAAATCTATTTGTATGAGCGACAAACAAAAAAGAAGGGATTGGGAAAGTGATCTTTCTGACCATAAAAGAGATAAAAAAATACTAAAGCCTCCTTTTCTTCAAATAGGTAACATGAAGACTGCCTCCTGGATAAACGATAGACTCCCAGAAATGCTTTGGGCAGTTTTAATCATAGGGAATATAAAAAGAGATATTGCGCTTAATGCTTTTAGGTCTATAGCAAAATTTGTTCAACAAAACAAAGAGTGCTACAACATAACAATCACGGGCATAAGTAATTTTTCTGAAGATAAAAGAACGGCATTTATAAAAACCTTAACTAGCTTCTCAAAAGAAATAAAAGATGCATTAAGACCTTTATTGTTATTTGATAATTTACCTTCAAAAAAAGACTGGGAAAAAGGATTAGACAAACCTATTCCCGATGAAGATTGGCAAAAAATTGGACAAGGTGTAATTAAAACTTTTTGGCACCAATCCGAAGAAGCAACTGATTGTCGTTGGATAAAACTATTCGCCCAAATACTAGGAGAAAAACTAAAATTTGTCAGAAAAGACCCAAAAGCTGACAAAAAATCACCTGGTATTGATGAAAGCTCAATTGAGAAAAAATTAAGAGGTATTTATGAATACCCAAATTATGGTGATTTACGTTATATCCGTCCTTTTATTAGAGCTGGAGAAATCACACCAGATCCTAAAGATATGAATCAGGAGAATAAATGGGCGTCTGAATTTTGGCAGTTCTGCTATGATAATACATCTTGCATGCCTGAGGAAGCGGCAAATAAAAAAATTGAAAAAAGAAAAAACGAGTTATCTGAAGAAATAGAAAAAACTCGAGGCCACTTCTTTAAAGAGACAGCAGATGTCCGAAATAAACTTATTAGTCATTTTTTTAATACCTCTAAAACAACCGATATTGACCCAAGACACGAGGGCGCATTCGGTCTTGCATTATACGGTTTGACTCTCTTTATTGAAATTAACTTCTACAGAACTTCATCTTCAATTACAGCTAGACTTGGATTAAGAGCTTTGGTTGAATGCTATATAGTTTTTATGTACTGCTTACATAATGAAAAGAAAGAACCAAAAATCTGGGAAGATTATCGAAGCTTCGGCGTAGGTCAAATAAAACTTATTTATACAAAGCTTAAAAAGTTTGATAAACAAGTCAGTAGTATGAATCTTGACGAATTAGACCTTATAGCGAACGAAGACAAATCTGTTGAATTTACAGCTATTAATCTTGGACACTGGGATAATACAGACCTTAGAAAAATGAGCGAGGAAGTTGGATTAAAAGATATATATGACAAATACTATAATTATTCTTCAGGCTTTATCCATGTTAGCTGGGGATCAGTTAGGGAGTCAGTATATCAAACATGTATTAATCCTTTGCATCGTTATCATAGAGTGCCAACATATGACCTTCCTCTTATGCAAAGTGTATTACCAGACGCTAGAAATATCACTAACAAAATACTTGATTGTCTTTCTGAAGCATTTCCAGATTTTAAATTTAGAATAAAAGAATATAAAATAAACAAGGAGCAAAAAAAATAATGAGTCTTGGCTCCAGGGCATTCACCCCCTACCCCCTCTACCCTTTCGCCAAGACAAAAATCAAATTATAGATTGATTGAATAAAACCTATTAACAAATTTTAAAGATAAAAAATTTACATCATATAACACGGGATATCTGGCAACGCCTTTTCGATAAATAAGCTAATAATTTTTACATAACATGGATAATTTTGCAGCGTTTATAATTATAATCGTCGTACTCGGAGTATTATTTTATTTTTTCAAGGATAAAATTTATATTTTTTTTAGACGTGATGAAGAACAACTTCCTTTTAAAAGAAAAGAATTTTTAATGAACATTCCTGAAAGAAAATTTTTTGAACAGCTGCAACAATTGATTCCAGATAATTATGCAGTTTTTCCTCAAATCGTGTTAAGTAGTATTGTTAATATAACTGCACCAAAAAATGAAACTTACAAATACAGAAATAAAATTAATAGAAAAACAATTGACTTTGTCATTTTTGAAAAACCATATTACAAACCAGTTATCGCGATAGAATACGACGGAAAAACTCACAATTACCCTAGTAGGATAAAAAGAGATGTTGAAGTGAAAAAAATATTAGATAACTCTGGAATAAAAAATTTTCATGTTAAGCACCAAAAAAATATAAATTTTGAAGAAATAAAAAATGAAATAAAAAATTTATTATTTATATATAGAAAGGAGGTGAATTAAATGAAAATAGCGATAAGTTCAACGGGAAAAAATTTAGAAAGCGAAGTTGACGCGAGATTTGGCAGATGTCCTTATTTTTTAATTGTTGAAATTGATGATAAAAAAATGATAAATATAAAAGCAATTGAAAATACAGCGGCCGGACAAATGGGCGGAGCCGGAATAACAGCGGCTGAAATTGTTGCCAATGAAAAA
>DAOWHZ010000003.1 GCA_030641105.1 bacterium
ACATTGGACATATTATTGGAAGAAATAACATAATTCAAATTTACAAATTATATTCAAATGCCTCAAATACGAATTATTCAAATTAATTTGAAAACAACATTTGAAGCATTTGAATAATAATTTGTAGATTTGAATTATATATTATCATGAATATAATTAACAACCTCTTCAACGAACAATTTGTGATGGAATTATTTAAGAAACAAGTGCTGCCTTGCTATCCTGATTTTGCTTCTATTAAAAAAATAAAAATTCTGCCGCATAAAAAATATATTTGGGAATCTACTTATCACGTAGTAATTGAATTTAAAACAACCTTTATTGCGAATAGCGGCAAGGAAATCAATCTGCCTATTTTTTGCTCTGCGCACAGCGATGAGCCGCGCAAGAACGCTTATGACGGCTTAAAATATTTATGGGACAGCGGTTTTGCCAAAGGCAATTTAACCATTCCCCGCCCATTGTTTTTTTCAAAAGAGTTTAACGGCACTTTTTACAGGGGCGCGGAAGGCGTTAATTTATACCATTTTATTAGAAATAATGATTTAATGGAAATTAAGCGGATTGTTGCGCAGTCAGCCAAATGGTTTGCCAAGCTGCATAATCTGCCTGTTGAAAATGCCTACAATTTTAATCAGGAAAATAGCCGGATAAAAACTGTTATTCCAGGAGTGAAGCATATATTAGAGAGAATTAAAGAAAATTATCCCCAATATAACAAAATTTATAAAGAGGCGTATAAAATTTTTATCGCACATGAAGAAGAATTTTTATCTTCCGTTAAAAAGCGCTGGCTTATTCATGGCGACGCGCATCCGGAAAATGTAATAAAAATGAGTGAAAGAACAATAGCTTTAATAGATTTTACTGACATTTGCTTGTCTGATTTTGCCCGCGATATCGGCAGCTTTCTTCAGCAGATAGAATTTATGTGCAGCCGAAAAATTAATGACCGTTATTTTGTTAAAAAAATAAAAAACATTTTTTTGGATAATTACTTAAATAATGTTAAAATAAAACAAGGAAGGCGACCCCGCCCCTCGCGAGTGGCGGGGTCGCCTTCCTTGCAGAAAAGAATTGACAATTATTATAATTGGACTTCTATGCGCACAGCAACCTTCTTTTTATTAAAATCCAAGCCAGAACCGGAGCGCGTCCATGGACTTTTGGTAAGAATTTGCAAAGACATGAAATTGGATATTTATATATAATTCATTTAAACATTTAAATCCCGCCATAGCGAGTGGCGGGATTAAAATGTTAGTATGTTAAAATGTTAATAGACCTTCAGCTTCACTCAACTTACTCTGACGGCTATTTAACTCCCGCTGAGTTAACAAAATTTATTGCCGGTCATAGCGTTAAAATAGCCGCGCTAACCGACCATAATACGGTCGGCGGTTTAAACGAGTTTAGGCAGGTATGCCAGCAATATCAAATTAAGCCAATTACCGGTTTAGAGCTTTATGTTAAATTAGATGGCAGAAGATTTAATGTTCTTTGGTTTAATTTTGATGATACTAATCCAGAATTGCATAATATTCTGCGCAACAGCCAAATCAGGCGGCGTAATAAAGTAAGGCAAACATTATTAAAATTAAAAAATCTTAGTTTTGAAATTGAAGTAGAAAAAATTTTAGACAAATATACTCATTATACCCCGATTAATAGTATTATTGATGACATTTGGTCAGTACCGGCTAATCGCGCTAAAATCAAAAAAGAGCTTAATAATAAAAATCCTCGTGAAGGTGAAATTATTCATGAGTATTTTCGCAATCCTCAAATTGGCATTTTGCGCGAGAGTTATATTAATATTGAACATATATTAAAGTTAAGAGAAAAAATCGGCGGGCAAATCATTCTTAATCATCCTGCCAAACACAGCTATATTAAAAGAGAGGCCTGGGAAAAATTTAAAAAAATCGGCTTTGACGGAGTAGAAGTTCTTTCACCCCATCATTCAATTGGCGCTGTTATGTTTGCCCAGCACTTGGCCCGGGAATTAAATTTTATTGAAACCGGCGGTTCTGATTTTCACCGGCATGAAGGCGGCAAACATTTACTGCAAAATTCATGGCAGTATTTCAAGATTGATTCCGGGTATTTGAAAGGCGTGGATAAAATAATTAAATAATTTTTTTATCTTTCTCCAAATTGTTAGCAAGAAAAAATTTTTACAGCATTATGAAAAATAAAATTGAAAAATTATTAAATACAAGCAAGCAAGTAATTAGTGATTGCTGTTTGGAAAACGGCGCTATTGTCGCGGCTAATTCCACAATGCCTTATTATCCTAAAGAAGCAAAGAATTATTTTTATGTCTGGCCCAGGGACGCTTCTTATGTTTGCTTGGCCGCTGACGCAATTGGATTAAAAGATATTCAGGAAAATTTTTTTATTTGGCTTTCAAGTAGGGCGGAAGACTGGAAGGAAACAGGATTGTTTTATGAAAAATATTATCCGAACGGCTTGAAAGCCCTGAAAAAATTTCAGCCAGATGAAGTGTCAATAGTATTATTAGCTGTTTATAATCATTTTAAGAATGATTTAAGCAAAGCTGAAAAATATAAAAAATTGGTTATTAATTCAGCGCAAGGAATATGCAAAGTTTGGCGCAATGACCATTTTATAATCCCGACTAATGATTTATGGGAAGAAAGATTAACCTTCCCGGATCTTAAAGATAATTTTTCCTATTCGCTAGCGGCATGCGCTAGCGGTTTTTTGTCCGCCAATAAATTATTTCCTAACAAAGAATATGTGAAAACAGCAAACCGAATGAAACTGTGTCTAATAAATTCCGCTCGCAAAGAAGGAAATTTTTTCAGATCATTCGGCAAGCTGGACGACAAAAGAATAGACGCCAGCTTATTAGGGCTTATTTGGCCGTTTAATATTGTTAGAGCAGACAGCGCGCTTGCGGAAAAAACAATAAAATTAATAGAAAATAAATTAGTGGAAGACTACGGCGTTTATAGGCATGAGCATGATGATTATGACGGCTGGATGTTTGAAAAACATTTCAGGAATAAAGGCGCCGGTTATTGGCCGTTGCTTAATTTTTGGATGAGCATAGTTCTTAATAAAATGGGCCAAAGAAATAAAGCGCTTAAATATTATAATAAAGTTATTAATTCCACAAATAAATTTATACCTGAGCAAGTTTTTAATAATAACATACAAAAATCCGTATCTCCTTTATGCTGGAGCCATGCGATGTTTATTTTGGCTTCAAAAGAGTTGGGGTTTTTATAATCATGCTTAAACAAAAACTAAAAATCCTAATGGCGTCGGCGGAGATCGCGCCGTTCGCAAAAGTGGGCGGGCTGGCTGATGTTGTTGGCAGTTTGCCGCCTGCGCTGAAAAAGTTGGACTGCGATGTGCGTCTGGTTATGCCGCTTTACGGTTTAGTGGACAGTAAAAAATATCAGCTTAAAAAGATTGGCTCTGATATAGAAATTTATTTTGGCAATGGGCTTGCTAAAATAAATCTTTGGCAGTCCAAACTGCCCGGTTCAAGCGTAATTGTTTATTTTATAGAAGTACCGAAATTTTTTGGCGCTAAAGAAGTTTACGTTAAAAAAAATAATGCGGAAAGGTTTTTATTTTTTTCATTGGCAAGCTTGTATATTTTGCCTACGATTAAATTTAAGCCGGATGTAATCCATTGCCATGATTCCCATATAGCTTTAATCCCAAATTTGCTAAAAGTGTCCAGATACGCTTATTTTAAGAATATAAAAACCCTTTTTACAATACATAATTTGAATTATCAAGGCAAGTCAGAAATAGAAGTTTTATTAACCGGGAATTTAACAAAGGATTCTTTAAAATCTTTAACTAAGGACGCCCAAGACGGGGATATTAATTTTATGGTCCAGGGAGTTCTTAACGCGGGCTTGATTAATACTGTGAGCCCGACTTATGCCAAGGAAATAACAACATCCATTTACGGAGCCAGCTTGGATAATATAATTAAAAAAAGAAAGAATGATTTGTATGGAATTTTAAACGGCATTGACACGAAATTTTTTAATCCGAGCAAGGATAAATTCATAAAGCAAAAATATTCTATAAAAACCCTTAATAAAAGAATAGCTAACAAATTAACTCTGCAAAAACAATTAGGATTGCCGCTGGATAAAAATATTGCTTTAATCGGATTTATTTCCAGATTGGTTTGGCAAAAGGGGCTTGAGCTAATTACTGAAGAAATTGTAAAAAATTCAGGTTGCCAGTTTGCGATTTTGGGCACAGGCCAGCTAAAATATGAAAAGCATTTGAAAAAATTAACAAAAAAATATCCTGATAAATTCAGCGCGCAAATTAAATTTGACATAAAATTAGCCCAGCAGGTTTATGCAGGATCAGATATGTTTTTAATGCCTTCCCGTTTTGAACCCTGCGGTTTGGGCCAGATGATTGCTATGCGCTATGGCGCTGTGCCGATTGCGCGCGCTACCGGAGGCCTTGATGATACAATAAATACTAAAGTTGGCTTTAAATTTAATGATTTTAGCGCAGAAGCATTATTAAAAACCTTGCAAAAAGCTTTAAGGGTTTATTATAATCAACCTGAAAAATGGCGCAATTTACAGATTAATGGCATGAAAAAAGACTTTTCCTGGGATAATTCCGCGAAAGAGTATTTGAAATTGTATAAAAAGTTAGCTTATGCTTAAAAAATTAAAAACATTATATCCGGAACAGGCGGAGGAGGTGCATGAAAAACTGCAAAACATTATAGCAGATTTTAAAAAAAGAAATCCGTCCAAAGAGCGGGACAACCAGCCGCTGTTCAATGAAAAAGATGCAATTCTTATTTGCGATGCCGACCATGCGCAAGAAAAGGGCGTAAAAACTTTCAAGACAATGCATAAGTTTTTACGCAAATACGCCAATGGAATTATAAATAAAATTCATTTTTTGCCGTTTTACCCATGGTCAAGCGATGACGGCTTTTCAGTCAAGGATTATTACAAAGTAAGCGGACAGTATGGCAGCTGGGAAGATTTAAAGCCCATTGCCAAGGATTTTGGATTGATGTTTGACTGCGTGGTCAATCATATGTCTGTCCAAAGCCAATGGTTCCAGAAGTTTTTAACTGGAGACAAGAAATATAAGGATTATTTTATTTCTTTTTCTAAAGAAGAATATAAAAACAACAAGGAAAATTTCGCAAAAGTATTCCGTCCGCACCAGCAGCCGCTTTTAACTTTATTTAAAACACAGAAAGGAAAAAAATATGTTTGGACAACTTTTTCCAAGGACCAGGCGGATTTAAATTTTGCCAATCCAGAAGTTTTTCTGGAAATGGTTAAAATACTTTTATTTTATGTTGAAAACGGGGCAAAAGCGATTCGGCTTGACGCAATCGCTTATGCCTGGAAAAAAATGGGCACAGCTTGCTTTGATTTGCCTGAAGCGCATACGCTTGTGCAAATTATGCGAGCCGTATTTAATGAAGCCGCGCCGCATGTGTGGGTAATCACGGAAACAGTTTTGCCGCACAAAAAAAATATTTCGTATTTTGGCAACGGGCGCGATGAGGCGCATTTAGTCTACCATTTCCAGCTGGAAACCCTGCTTCTCCATACAATGCTATCCGGCAATTCATCTTTAGCTTCAAACTGGCTTAAAAAGGTAAAATGCATTAGCAAGGAAACCAACTATTTAAATTTAAGCGTTTCTCATGACGGAATCCACACAATTCCGGCGCGTGGGATTTTAAGCAAAAAGCAAATGCGCGCAATCGCTTTGGACTGCGAAAAAAAGCGCGGGAAAATTTTAGAGCGCGACATTGGCAACAACGAAACTGAAATATATGAAATGAATATAACTTACCCGAGCGCTATGGGCGAAATTAACAAATATCTGGCAAGCCAGTCAATCCAACTGGCATTGCGCGGAGTGCCTTTGATTTATTTTAATAATTTAATCGGAGCTGATAATTGGAACAAGGGGGTTGAAAAATTTGGCTATGGCCGCGCGATTAACCGTGAAAAATTTAATTATAGCAAGTTAGCCAAAGAGCTTGACAGCGTGAATTCACGCAAGCATAAAATTTTTAATGGCTATAAAAAATTATTAAAAGCGCGGGCAAAAGAGCCATTGTTTTCGCCTTTGGCAGAACAGAAAATATTGGATTTGGGGCCTGAAACAATGGCGATTTTAAGATTTAATAAAAATTCAGATAATTTGTTAGCCATAACCAATGTTACAAACCGCGCGCTGAAGATTAATGCCAGCAAGATCAAGAAAGAAATGCGAAAAGAGCAAGTCAAAGACATTTTAACTCAAGAAAAATTAAAATTAGAAAAATATTTAATTTTAAAGCCGTATGAAGTTAAGTGGTTGAAATAAAATGAAGGTTGCGGCGGTTTACTGCCTGTCGCGGTTTTTTAACAAAAAAATGCGACGAGGCAAAAAATTATACATATGCTTTACAAAAAAATTATAAAGAGTTAATATTTAACCAGCTTCATTATAATAGAAAAAACAAAAAGGAGGAGCCGCATGAATCACATTATAGAACTTTCAAAATATTTCAAGAAAGAAGGGGACATAAACGATTTGTTAAAACAAGCTGTTATTTTAAGAAATTCCCTGCCGTCCGAAAAAAATAAATTTAAAATAAAAAATTTAAAAAAATTTTTCTCGGCTAAAATCTTTGATGTACTATTAAAAAACCATGCTATTAATACTGGCAGCTTTCTGTGCGGGCTACATATTGCTGAACTGCTAACGCAGATAGCTAATAACAGCCCTAAAAGCTGGTTTGCAATAGATTATATCATGGAAAACAGCAGACAAAAAAATTCAGAAACTTTAAAGCAGGGCGCTAACATCTGTTTTCTAATTTGTACAATTTTCAAAGCAAGGAGTGAGTTTAGATGCATGAGTTATAATGATTATGAAAAAATGGGAAAAGGCCTATATTTCCAATTTTATAATCAAACCGGCAGAGAGATCGGCTACCACATGGGAAGCCAATACAATTTAATGGTAGAAATTACTGATGAATTCATGCATACTTTATAAACACTAAAAATGAAAAGCCGGCGCGCATGCACCGGCTTTTATTGTTAAATTTGATTTAATGGTCAAAAATAGTTGCTGTTTTTGGTTTAATGGTATTTGTGAGGGCTTTGGCTCTCCCGCGGTTAAATACATAAAACCGCAGACAAATATCATTACAAAAAAAGTTTTATTGTTTTTCTAAGTTTCCCTCACGGAAGACTTTTTTATTATATGAAATGCCATTCGTCTTCTATGTGTTTTTTTATTATGTTTCTATAAACATTACAATCTCGCTTCTTTTTATTTTAAGCATGTGGATAATTTGCTATTGACATTTTTATTTAAGTGATTTATAATAAAAGTGTCTTTCAGTTTCATTCATAGAACTGTTAGGGTTATACATCTCAGGGCCATCCTCTTAATTGAGGGTGGTTTTTTAATGGGAGAATGCGATTAAGCCGGAAAAATCTTGCTTTCATTATAACAAAAATCGCCGTGAAAGGCGATTTTCTTGTTATTTTAAGCATGGAATTAATTAATAGCAAAATGTGTTTTTAAATATTCTTTAATTTTATTTAATATTTGTTCATCTGCTTTGCCAATCCTTTTAATAAATCTTGATTTATCAAAGCTCTGTATATGATGCACTTTTATTAAACAGTCATAATACAAATTATTTGCATTATCTTTTTTAATTGAAATATCGTCTCCATGCTTATTTTTTACTTGTGAAGTTAAGGGAATTAAAGTAATAACATTAGTTATATTCATTTGTTGATTAGATTCAATAATTAAAACAGGCCTGTCTTTTGTGTATTCGTGGCCAATCTTTTCACCGAATACCACAGACCAAATTTCGCCATATTTCATAAATTTATAAATTTTTATAATAATTAGCTTCGTCTGCGGAAATTTTACCAAGCTCTTTCAGGGTATCGGAGGCCGCGGCATCCCGCCACATTTTTTCATAATCAAAATGAGCATAAGGAGCCACTCTTTCAAAAACTAAATTATAATTAATAATATCCATTTCTTCAGTAATCTGCCATGGAGCGTCTCCGTGTACAAAATATTCAATGCTCTTTGCGTTCATATCTGAATACTTTAATATAATTTCATTAATTATGTTCTTTTCTTGTTCGCATAATTTTGCCTTATCCGATTCTTTAAGAGCTATATACCTTTTTTGAATCATCCCGTAATAATCCTGCGTAATTATTTTTAGCTCATTGTTTTTAACCATTAATTCTACGGTCTGGTTATACTCCTTGGCTTTTGGCACCGGCCCGAATTGCAGTTTAACATAATTCATTCCGGTAATCGGCTTTCCATAAATTTCATAACTGTCAAAATCAATAAAATATAATAATTTATATAATACTGTTTCGCCGAGGTTGGGTTTCCCGCCGCATTTTTCAAGAATGTATAAAATAACATTTTTAAGCTTATCTTTATTAAATATAAATTTTGAAGCGTTGATATGTTTTTTAGCAATACCCTTGGCCGGCTCTTCATCCCTAAAAAAATAACCCGGGTCAATATTAAAAATAGCAGCTAATTTAATTAATTCCAAAGTTTCTAAATCCCTTTTTCCAGCTTCAATATGGGTTATTGTTGTCCGAGAAAATCCCATTTTTTCAGCTAATTCAGCTTGGCTTAAGCCAAAACTTTCCCTTATTTCTTTAATTTTTTTACCTATTTTTTTAGTGGTTAACATATATTTATCCACATATTACATTACTATTATACCATATGTCAAGAATACTAACAACAAGTTAAAAAACTTGACATATTATTTATATTTGATATAATTAAAAATTAAGAGTACTCTACTCGCTCCTCGGAAGCGAGGTAATTAACCCAGTCTGAATCCGGGGTGAAGATTATTAATTTCTATTTATGCCAAAAGCAAAAATTATTAAAGTTCTTGACGGCGACACAATTCAAGGACCAAAAAAAACTTTTGTTCGTTTAGCGAATGTAGACGCCCCTGAAACAGGAACCAAAGGAGCTGCTGCCGCTAAACACAAATTGGAAGATCTCGTTTTAGGAAAAACTGTAAGTTATACTGAGGAAGCAAAATCATACGGAAGAATAGTTGGTGAAGTAAAAGCAGGAAGCAAATCAATCAATAAAGAAATGAAAAAATTTCTAAAATAAGATCTTAATGAATAAAATTATAAAACCGTAAATCTGATTAATTTTTAATTTACGGTTTTGTTTTTTTATATACTTCCTTTTTCCCGTCTCGCCACAGTCCCTGCCCGATCGCCTTGCATCAAGGCAGGCGGGTCTCCGCCGAGGACTGTGGCGGCTTGCTGTTTGTCGTAGGCGTATTGACGTGTCGCCTTCATTATATTTTATTTCATTTTCATTTTACATATCTCAAAAACCATCTCATCAATCTTTTAAATAATTCAATCGTTTCTTTTATTATAACAAAAACCGCCGTGAAAGGCGATTTTTGGAAGAGAGGATATGACTAAACAGAAAAATTTTTATACAGCAAAAAATTATTTTTCTACCCCTTTCTCAATCATCTCCTCAACCCTACTTTTCGCTTCTTCTAACAATTCTTTCGCTTTTATTCTTTTAACAAACGATTCGCGGATAAGAGAAGAGATTTTCTGCTGGGTTTGTTTTGGTAAAACAGGAATTACTACATTTTTAATTTGATCGGGTTTCCAGTGCTTAATAATAGATCCACCGGCGTCTCGTTCGGCGTGCATTTGCCCGACAATAGAATTTAAACACAAAGCCAAATATTCACCTTCTATATTTTTATTTTTCAATTTTAACCTTAAAATCCCACCAGATATAATTCCCTCCATATCACTTTTTAATACATAAGCAATACCTAGTGAAGCGTCTTTGGTCAATAAAATTTCCCCTTTCTTTGGCTCATATTTTTCTTTTAATTCATTATACAAATCCTCTG
>DAOWHZ010000001.1 GCA_030641105.1 bacterium
CCAGTGCTGGATCTTTCAAAACCGTATTCTCCCATTAAATCAAAATAATGCCTGCCCTCGCTGCTGGAATCAAACAACGCCGCGTCAGCGATACTAATTGTAAACAGATTAATAACGAATATTAATAAAAAACAAAAGATTATTTTTTTAGATTTAAACATAATTTAGTATTCTGTTATGGTTGACAGTTTTGACATTACAAACCACGCGACAATATATGAGCCAAGTATAATTATTACGCCGATAAGAGATCTTATTAAAATCTTTTTTGCCGTCCCAACCTGCTCTTCTTTCCCCGCGGCAGTCATCCATAAAAAACCCGCGTAAACAATAAGTATGACAAAAATAACAGCTAAAAATCCCAGCAAAATATTAATAATTTTTGCCAAAGCAATAACTATGCTATCTTCATCAACATCGCCAGCATCAGAATAGCCCGCGCTTTCTCCAATTTGTCCTAATAAATCACCAAGGCTAGCAGCAAAAACAGAATGACAAAATAATAATGAAAAAACGAAAAAAATAATTATTAATATTTTACTTATATTTTTAATCATAGTTTATGATATACTTATTACCAAATTTAGTAGTGGCTTTAATAATTTTAATTAAATATTTTGGATTACAATTCTTCAAAAAATTCAAAATTCAAAGCACCAAATTCCAAATAAATTCAAATATTCTAAATTCAAAACATCTAATTTAAAATGATTGTTTTGTATTTTGTATTTTGGTCATTGTAATTTATTTGTTATTTGTAATTTTGTGTTTGGTGCTTTTAAAATTAAATCGTTAGAAATTAGAAATTGATTAAATCCCGCAATTACTGCGGGAGAGAATTGAAAATTTATCATAGTCCCGTGATAAATCCTGTTGCGTCGCCAAGTTTAGCAACAACAAACCAAGTTATCGCGTAAGCCAGCATAACAATGACAATACCGATTGTAGAATTAATTATGGTTTGTTTTGCTTTTGTTACTTGCTGTTCATTGCCTTCCGCCGTCATCCATAGAAAACCGCCATACATTATTAAAATCAAAAAAACAATTCCAAGAAAAGTTAAAAATATTTTTATAAATTCGCCCAGCTTATCGGCAAAATATATATCCCCTTCCTCATTAACAGGCTCATAACCTGCGCCTTCATCGCCAGTGCCAACATCTCTTAATCTATCTAATATTGATTTTGCCTGAATTGGCAAAGCTAAAAAATAACATAATAATGAAAAAGCAGTTATTTTAAAAAAACAAAATCTTCGGCGTATTTTTCCGCGATTTTCCGCGTTAAATTCCGCGTCAATCTGCGCGCGTATGAATTTTAATAAATTCATACACGAAAATTTGGGTTTTAAAAATATTTTTTTCATTTTATTTTAATTTTGTTTTAATTAACTAATAGCGAATTTTTCTGAATAATTCTTTAAACAAACTAAAAAATAGCAATGATTTTCTGTCATTCCCGTCCAGATATTCATCGTGACGGAAATGATATTTGACTTATCCAATATGAGCTCAACTAGTAAATCCTGTTGATTCAACTAATTGAGAAACAATATACCATGTTATCGCGTAAGCAAACATCACGACTGTCAAGCCAATAACAGAATTAATAATAATTTTTTTTGCTGTTGTTATTTTATCTTCATTGCCGCCGGCGGTCATCCAGATAAAACCGCCATAGACTATTAAAATAAAAAACAGTACTCCAAGAAAACTAAGCAAAGTTTTAATAATCTTGCCAAGAATCGGCTCCATATCCGTGCTATCGCTATATCCTGCGGAATCTCCAGCGTCATGCAAAAATCCCGCTGAATTAGTTAAATTGGGGCTTTCTCCTGCAAAAATGCAACAACAAGGAGATAACAAAAAAACTATCGCAATTAAAATAAAAATTTGTTTAGATTTTATTTTAAACATAAATTATAAATGACAACGCGCTAGTTTCAGACTCTCCAACAGTTAAACTAAGCTCGTTTGTAATTATATAAGTTATTATATACGCGGAAAATACAATAATTAATCCCAAAATAGCATTTGCTATAATTTTTTTTGCTGTTTCAACTCTATCATTATTGCCAGCAGCAGTCATCCACATAAAACCGCCATAGACCATTAAAATAAAAAATATTATCCCGAAAAAAGATAAAAATACTCCTATAATTTCACCAATAGCTCCTGATATTGAAGAAGCCTCGGTAATGCCTGCGCCAAAACCTGCCTGATCAGCAGTATCTTCTAATCCACCAGCCTCTATTGCGTTTGCTGTGGTAAAATTAAACAAACAACAGATTATAAATAAACTTAAAATAAAAAATTTTATTTTTTTGAACATCTAATTTACTATATTACTAAATTCAGTAGTAACTAAATGAGTTATAATGTAAGCTGAAAGCACAATAATCAAGCCTAATGCCGCGTTAGCTATTATTTTTTTTGCTGTTTCAACTCTATCATTATTGCCAGCAGCAGTCATCCACATAAAACCGCCGTAGACTACTAACATAAAAAAAATCACTCCAAGAAAAGATAAAAACACACCAATAATTCTACCAACAGCGTCTGCCAAGCTAATCTCTCCTTCTTCGGTTGTATTAAATCCAGCATTGCTTCCTGATATATCTAATCCGTCTCTTACGCTTACATCAATTGCGTTAGCAACTGTAAAATTAAACAAACAAACAATTATTAAAAAACCAAAAATAATAAATTTTATTTTTTTGAACATCTAATTTACTATATTACTAAATTCAGTAGTAACTAAATGAGTTATAATGTAAGCTGAAAGCACAATAATCAA
>DAOWHZ010000013.1 GCA_030641105.1 bacterium
AAACATGATAGCCAAGGCGTTTGTTATCAAGTTAATCAGTCTTTAATCGCGGTTGGTTCAGGTGGTATTTTTGGCCGCGGTTTAGGCGCTTCAAGGCAAAAGTATATGTATGTGCCTGAAATTCAGGGCGATTCAATTTTTGCTATAATCGGCGAAGAAACCGGCTTAATTTTTAGCTGGGGACTGGTGATTTTATATGTTTTTTTATTTTACAGGGGTTATTTAACAGCTATAAAAGCGCCTGACGGTTTTGGCAGAATTTTAGCTATTGGCATTGTGAGCTGGATTGTAATTCAAGCTATGGTTAATATTGGCGGCATGATTAATTTACTGCCTATGACCGGCGTGCCTTTGCCTTTGGTTAGTTATGGCGGTTCAGCAATGTTAGCTAGCTTGGCGGCTTTGGGGATTTTGGTTAATATTAGCAGGCAGACCCGCCTTCGCTAAAGCTATGGCGGGCAAGCGCGGTGATAAAAAATATAATGAAGGCGACCCCGCCCATAGCGAGTGGCGGGATCGCCTTCATTATATTTTTTTTGTTTGACTTTTGCCGTGTTTTTTGCTAATGTTATAATTAACAATAAAATAAATACATCGACCTAACCCTTGAATTTTTGGTTTAAGATATGGTTAAAATCCTAGAGTATAAAGGCGGTCTTCTGATCGGTACTTATACTCTAGGTCTTTGCCTGAAAGGGCATTGGGTGATCCGAAAGGGTTGCCGCCGACGGAAGACCTTTTTTGTAAAAATAATATGCATTATATTCATAGACATTTTACTTTAGATAGTAAAGCAAGAAAAATTTTTGATGAAAACCAAAAAGAATTGCGCCTGACAGGCAATGCTTACCGCGTGCTTGTTTTTTTATGCGAAAATGGCCCCTCAACAGTAACTAATATTGGAGATGATTTAGATAGAGTAAAGGATTATAATGAAGATCATATGAGGCAGTATCGCTATAAAATAAATACGATTATCGGCCATGATGTTGTGAAATATGAAAATAAGATGTATTTTATTGATGGAAAAGTGGGAAAGACAGATAAAATCCAAGAAAATAATAATGTAATATTAGACAAAAATGAGCGTAATACGGTTTTATTACGGGCAGAGGAGTATAATAAAAGTAAAAAGGCAAATATTTTAAAAATTTTTTATAAATCAAAACTATTTCGGCCTTTATTAATAATTGTGATTATTGGAATTATTTTTAGCGCGTATTTAATATTGAAACCTAAATGCAATATTAAGGGCAATATTAATATGTCCGGTGAGAAAATATTCCACACTTCTGACTGTCAGGATTATGAACAAACAATAATTAACCCGAATAGAGGCGAGAAATGGTTTTGCAGTGAAAAAGAAGCCATAGAAGCGGGCTGGAGAAAAGCATATAATTGTAATAAATAAAATAATATTTAACAAAAAATGTATGAAAAAATTAATATTAATCGCAGCCCTGATAATTATTTTAACGGGCTGTACGCAAAGTAGCACAACAACTAAAACTACTGACGATGTTATTGAAAAAGGTATTGTTGAAAATGGAGAAATTGAATCTATAGATTATACCAAAGCCCCAGATCATGTAGGAGAATATAAAACAGTAGAAGGAAAAGTTGATAATGTGTATTATTCTAAAAAAAGCGACACAACTTTTATTAACTTTTGCGCTGATTACAAAACTTGTCCATTTTGCGCCGTAGTTTTTAGCTCTGATAAATCAAAATTTGGTAAACTGTCTAATTATAAAGGCGAGACAGTGGAGATTACCGGCTTGATAAAATCTTATCAAGGTAGAACGGAAATTATTTTAAAAAATCCGAGCCAGATTAAAATAGTTGATTAAGTATGAGAAAAAATTCGCTCTATTTATCAATAATTTTTATAATTACTTTAGGGCTATTTGCCTTTACAGTTGTTTATTTTCAGCCCAGAATTATAGAAAAAGAGAAAATTATTAAAATGCCAATGCTTTATAAAGTGGTTAGTGTTATTGACGGCGATACCATACAGGTTGAATTTGACAACGAGATAGAAAATATCAGGTTGCTTGGGATAGACACCCCGGAGGTTGCAAGTCCTTATACTGAAGAAGAGTGTTTTGGGCAGGAGGCAAAAGAATATTTGAAACAGTTGTTAGACGGTAAAGAAGTTTATTTAATTCCAGATAAGCAAAGCAGTGATCAAGATAAATACGACAGATTACTGCGTTATGTATTTTTGCCGGATGGCTTGTTTGTTGACGCGGAATTAATTAAAAACGGTTATGCTTATAATTATATCTACGAGCCGTTTGAGTTTATGAAGTATTTTGATTTTTTGGAGAAGGAGGCGAGGGAGGATGCGAGGGGGTTATGGGGGGAGTGTCTTAATAATTAATTTTTAAAATATAAAATTATGAAAAAGTTTATTAAAGAAAATTGGTTTAAGATAATCTTGATTATTTTTTTAATTGTTACATTTGCTTATTATTTAGTTGTATTTTTGCCACGTAAAGAGCAGTTAAAGATAGACCAACAAAAACAAGAGCAGATAGCAAATGAAAAAAAAGAACAATCCGACAATTTATTTGAAAAGAAAATTGAATGTGAGAAATATCAAAATAAAATAGTAAAAAAAATAGACCAATATAATAAAGCTCAGAATCCTGAGTATCGGGATAGTAATAATAGTGGCTTTGGGGAGCCAATGATTAATTTGTATGTTGAACAGAATGAGTTAAAAGAAATATTTTATAGCCTAAAAGTCAACTCCTGTGTTTATTTAGAATCAAGAAAAACATTAGCCAAACAAGGCGCTGACGCAAGGGCAGATGTTGGGAGCTGGGGTGTTATTTATGATACTTACTTCTTAATTGATATTCTTAACAACAAAGAAATTAATTTTAACAATGGACTTAATTTTTTACAAGTCATACACAGGGGCGAAGAATTTAATTCACAAAAAGAAACTGATGCCGTAATAAGTAAATATAAGTAAAATATGAAAAAATTTATTAAAGAAAATTGGTTTAAAATTTTAATCATTTTATTTATGTTCGTATTTGTTGGATTCTTTGGATTTAGACAATATACAGATTTTCAGAAAGAGCAATTAAGGCAGAAACAATTAGAGCAATCAAAGCAGGAACAATTAATTATTTTACAAAACGAGAATCAAGAATTTATTTTTGATGTCATAAGGACAATTAATGAGATCTATAAATCAAGGGAGTTATTTAAAGATATTGGCGACAATAGAAGTGAACAATTTGAATTTGCTTACTCACTATCAGAGAGATATAAAAATGCAAGGAGATTTCTTGATGAATGGCTATCAACTGATGATAAAACAAAAAAAGAAGTATCAAATGAGTTACTTCTAGTTCTTGATGATTTTGATATTGCTGCAGATAGTTTAATTGAAAAACTTAAGGGCGGAGATGACGCCGATTTTACTTTAGGGCTTATAAAAATGAGATTCGCGAGAGAAAAATTACTAGGGATTACTTCGCCAATCGTAATGGGCGACGCTCCACTTTTATTAAATGTTTCTCAAAAAGTTAAAATCATAGAATATATCGATGGCATAGATTGGTTTAAAGATATGTCTGGTGAATTTAGCAATTTAGAAGAAAACGAGATTGAGAAACATAGAGCCCCTTCGGAATTTTGGAATTTATTAATATTGAAAAGTGGCTTACAAATTTAATAATTTAGATAAATTTATTTTATGAGAAAATTATTAAAAAAAATTATAGGATTTGTCGGAAAGAATTGGTTTAAAATCGCAATAATTTTGATTTTACTTTTTGCAATGATTCAAGTCAGTAATTATTTAGAGCGGATTAATAGATATTGCAAGCAATCTTATTATTCTTGCGATGATGCTGAATCTAGTTGCAGTAATGCAGAAGATTATTGTAGTTATGCAGAATCAAGTTGTAGTGATTCAGGGGGTCATTGCAGTAGCGCAGAAGATTATTGCGCAGAAGCTCAATCAAGTTGTGAAGACGCAGAATCAAATTGTGATAATTGTTGGTATTAGAATTATTAAAAATTTATGAAAAACTTTATAAGTAAAAGAATTCATGTAAAAAAATATATTAATTCTAAAAAATGTCCTTTTTGTAAAAAAATAATTTCAAAAAAAGTTAGTACCTGCCCCTATTGTAAAAGAATTTTGGTTGAAAAAATAGAAAGAAAGAAACCAACCAAAGATTACTACCAACAAAACATTGAAGCTGATTTACAATCCCAGCTAAACAAAAAGCCATATCATAATAATGTAAATTTTAAACCAATAATAATTATATTGATTATAATATTTGTAGGTTATTTGATTTTTAGTGAAGAGAATTCATTAAATAGTAATTTAGAATTAAAACCCACTAATATTAAATTTCCTGAATTAGTTGAACCCAAAACCATTACATTTAAGTGGAATTATAATAATAACTTATATGAGGTGTCAGAAACATTTTATAAGTCTGTTTATAAGTATTATCAAACACAACCAAAAACATATACTTATTACGATGATGAATTACCCGATGATTGGGTTGAAGATTATTATAGGATATATCTTGATATAAACGAAGATGATAATAGTTTTTCTAGTTTATTGTTTGATATAAAAAATGAGGCTGAAGAAAATCATTTAACTGAAGATGAAACGGCAGAATTAGTATTGGCGTTTGTTCAGTCAATTCCTTACGATGACGATTTAGCTAATGAAATATTATATGGAAATAATGAAATAGGACCAAAATACCCCTATGAAGTATTGTATGAGAATTCTGGCGTATGTGGTGGTAAAAGTTTTTTAGCTTATATATTATTTAAAGAGTTGGGCTATGGCGTGGCATTATTTGAATATGAAAAAGATGAACATATAGCCGTAGGCATTAAGTGTTCAGATGAGTACTCAACATATAATTCAGAATACTGTTATGCAGAGACTACTACTTCGAGCAATCCGATAGGTATAATCCCAGAATTTAATCCTGATAGCAATCGCTCAATAACAAAAAGTGAATTAAGTCATTTTGGCGAAGCGATTAATAGTATTGAAATAAAACAACTGGGCGAAACCAAGATATATCAAAAAAAAGAAGGTAAAATTTACAAAGGAGTAAAAGAAAATTTAGAGACATATGCAAGAATAGTAATGATAGAGAAAGAAATTGATATAATGTATAAAAGTTTGATATTTTCAGAAAATAGCATATATTTGAAACAAGAAGAATTAAAAAAACTGGAAAATACTTTGGATTATTATAACTCTGCTAATTTAATCAGTTCTTATAATAATTTAGTTCCAAAATATAATCAATTATTAAAATCAGCGAACAGTCTAATTGACGAACATAATAAAAATATAATTATCTATAATAACAAAATAAATGAGATAAATAATTTGGTAAAAAATTTATATCAATTAAAATAAATTAAATAATGCAAAAATTAATAGTGATATTAGAAAAATAGATGAATGTGAAATAGATTAATAATAATTTAAAAAATGAAAAGATTATTAATACTTACAATTCTTACATCCATTTTATTAATTGGTTGTATTGACGCTGATATACCTCAAAGTTATTCCGATCCTTTAAAGCCGGTAATTCAAACTGAAACTAAAGTTAAAAGCAGTTCATTTGATGAGTTACTAAAAGAGATTGAAAAGGAGGTTGAAGAAGAATCTGATTATGATGATTTATCAAATGATAATTATTATATAAATAGCAAAGGCAATAAAGTTCATTCTCCCGCCTACGCTCCCTCAAAACCAGCCGGCGCTTCTGCTAGATGTCGTGATGGCACTTACAGTTTTAGCCAAAGCCGGAGAGGGACTTGTTCGCATCATGGCGGAGTAGCAGAGTGGTATTAATTATGAAAAAAATTATTTTTATTACTATATTTTTACTTTATCCGTTTTTATTTACAGGTGAGGTTAAGGCCTATTATGATTGCTCTCAATATGGTCTTTTTGCCTATTCTGATGGTCTTGGATACTGTAAATGCATGAGTGGATATGTATGGGGTACAGATTTTTTAGGTAATAAAAAATGTGTTTCAGGCACAAGTTATTGTTATGATAAATATGGGTATGGCTCGGAATATAACAGTCTAACAGGAAAATGTAAATGTAGTAATGGATATGTTTGGGACTCTGATGTTTTAGGAAACAGATCATGCGTTTCTTGTTTTAATAAGTATGGGATTCATTCAATCTATAGTTATCTATCTGATAGTTGTGAATGTATGAGTGGCTATGTTTGGGGAACGGATTTTTTGGGAGAACCAAGTTGTGTTTCAGGAGATTCAGCTTGTAAGGACGATTATGGTTATGGGGCTAAGTATGATAGTTTAACTGGAAAATGTAAATGTAGCAGTGGCTATATTTGGGGAACAGATATTTTGGGAAAGACAGAATGTATCAGTACTAATGATTACTGTGAAGATAAATATGGTTTTAACGCAAGATATAATAATTTGTCAGATAAATGTGAATGCCAATATGGATATGAGCTTACTTTAAAAAAAATTGGAAGTGGATTAGAATGTGTTCGTTGTTCAACTAAATATGGAATTAATTCTTCGTATAATGGTTTAACAAAAAAATGTGAATGTGATGATGGTTATACATTAGGAGATGACGGAAAATGTATTGAAAAACAACATAATGTTTATTTTATATTAAAAGAGGTAAATACAGATGAAAGGAAGGCAATAATAAAAAGTGAATATGACTTTAGATATTATCTTGTAACATATAGTTCATATTGCTATTCCCCAACTATTAGAAGATATTTAAATAATCAAATAGTAGTTAATCTTGGCACGGATTACGAAGTAGATATTGGAGATAATATAGTATTATTCGACGATGATGAAATTTGTAATATTAATAGCGTCAAAAAAGTTAGCTCCAGTTTTACCCTAGAGGAAAAAGATGAAAAAATAAGCTTTTATTATATACCACAAAAAATAGAAAAGGTTATTGTAAAAGGAGTTGATAATACAATACAAGAAGAAAAATCCCTAATAACCAAAATAGACAAAAATTTATCAAAAAAAGTAAGTGGTAATATTTTATTGCAGGTAGAAAAAAACGGCGAGGGCTGGTATGTTTATCCAGATGACAAAAAAAAATATTATTTAGGCAGGCCGGCAGACGCGTTCAGCATAATGCGAAAATTGGGCTTAGGCGCAACCCATCAGTTTATAACCAGCCATACAATCTACCCCGATCATGTTTTAGGAAAAATATTATTAGATGTAGAACAAAACGGCGAAGCGTATTATATTTACCCAAAAGACAAAAAAGCGTATTATCTTGGCCGTCCAGCGGACGCGTTCAGAATTATGCGGGAATTAGGATTAGGGATTACGAATAGCGATGTTAGAAAAATAGATGTAGGGGAAATAGAATAAAATTGCAAACAAAATCGTAAATAATTACCGTAGGAACAGGGCATGCCCTGTTCCTACGATTAAAATAATTGTGTATT
This sequence comes from bacterium, assembly GCA_030641105.1. The sequence goes on from DAOWHZ010000013.1 coordinate 7,500, forward strand.
TTGGCGTAAAACACACAAATAAAAATAACCCCGCCCTTCGCGAAGGGCGGGGTTATTTTTTGATTAAATCCTACATTTTGCTATAATAAAAGAAACATATATTAAAATGTAAATTTTTTAATCACAGCGCTTTTATTGGCAGCGGAAATCATGTTTTTAATTTAATTTTTTTGTTTCTTTGTCATTCCTGCGAAAGCAGGAATCCAGTGATAGACAGACAATATAAGAATATTTGCATTAATGTCTAATGAGCTTATGTCCGTTTATTTTTTATCCATACTTTTTCGGTTTACCTCTGGATTCCTGCTTTCGCAGGAATTGTAGATGTTTACTAATTCGCTGACAGATTTTTAAGAAATTGAACTGGGTTTTGACCCTTAATTCCCTGATGTGGCCGTTCATTATTGTAATAATAAAGATACTGGGATAACTCGTCTTGCAAGTGTTCCATAGAATCAAACACCATGTCTTCCAGCAGTTCTGACTCAATAGTTTTCCAGAATCTTTCTACTTTACCATTAGTTTGGGGCCTATATGGCCTGGTATAGCGATGTTTAATGCCCATTTCCATAAGCATGCGCTCATATGGCTGATCTTCCGGATTTTTCATGTTTTTATCGCCGAATTCAGAACCATTATCAAAAAGCAGTTCTTTAAATTCAATGTTATGTATTTGTTTAAAATAATTAAATATCCGTAAACTGGCAAACATGGCTGTAAGAGACTTTAGGTTAGGAATAATTTCAACCCATGTAATTCTAGTGCAATCATCCACTATGGCAATTAAATACAATCGCTCTTTTACATTGGCAACAATGTCTTTGGCTAAATAATGGCAATCAACATGGGCTAATTCTCCAGCTTTGGTTTTAATGATTTTTCTTTTTTCTTGTTTCATTTTGCTAGTTAACCTATTTTTATTAAAACGTTTACTAATATTATACACGCCTGAGGGCGAGGGTGTAAACTGTTTTAATGTAGGTTTTAGCAGCGCTGATATCTCATACCGGCTTAAGCCCCTTTGTCTTAGCTCTATTACTTTGTTTTCAATGTAAGGGAGCGGCCTTCTGGATTTCCATTTAGGTCCTCTCTTTCGGGGCAGTAGATCATCATCTTTCCCGTTTTTAGCAAAACGATTGTAGTATTTTAAAAAAGTTTGCCGGTTAGTGCCATGAAAATGATAAAAATCAGAAACAAACTTAAACTGATGATGCTTTTTCTGCTTAACTAGTTCATATTCACTAATTAAAAATCTGAATTTTTTAACATAATTAATTGTTAAAGTCTTGTCATTTGTAGTGTTTCGCATAAAAATGTTAGATTAGTTGATTAATGATATTAACATATCATTTTGTCAACGAATTACCTAACATCTACAGGAATGACAAAAAGGAAAAACAGGAATGACAAAAAGAGGAAAGAAGAAGTTGTAAATTACTATACATTAATATAGACAATAACCACAAAATACTTTATGATAAAAAAATACAAAAAAACATATTATGTTTATATCTTGGCCAGCAAACGAAATGGCACTTTATATATTGGCATAACCTCTAATATTAGAAGAAGAATTTATGAGCACAAAAATGATTTGATAGAGGGCTTTACTAAAAAGTACAAGGTGCATTTGTTAGTCCATTATGAAACATTTGAATATGTGAATAATGCTCTTACCAGAGAAAAACAGCTTAAAAGATGGAAACGTAAATGGAAGCTTGAGTTAATTGAAAAAGAAAATCCTCACTGGAAAGATTTATATGATGATTTGTTTTAATGTTTCCTATTACTGTTATCGTCCTGTTTTTTGTCGCGCCTGTTTTTGTTTTTTTATTATTCCCAATATTGTCATCCTCAGCTTGGTTGGGGATTGATTGGTAGTCCATGGGTAAGCGCGTTGAACTCTGGATTCCTGCTTTCGCAGGAATGACAAAAGAGAGTAAGGAATGACAAAAAAAGGAGGTGGAGTGGTATTGTAAATTTTATGCAAAAAAATACTAAAAAGATACTACTAACCGGCGGGGGCACAGGCGGATCTGTGGCGCCGCTTTTGGCTGTGGCTGAGGAATTATGTAAGCCACCCAGTGGCTTTAGAGCCACTGGGTGGCTGTGGCTTGGCACAAAAAAAGGATTTGAAAAGCAGATGGTAGAGAATGCAGGAATTAAATTTAAGCCAATTTTTAGCGGTAAATTTCGCCGTTATTTTTCATGGTGCAATTTTATTGATATATTTTTCATATTTACCGGTTTTATTCAATCTTTTTTTATAATACTGAAATGGCGCCCCAATTTAGTGATGAGCGCGGGGTCATTTGTCAGCGTGCCGGTTGTTTGGGCCGCCTGGCTGTTGCGAATACCGGTTTTAATTCATCAGCAGGACGCGCGCCCCGGACTGGCTAATAAATTAATGGCGCCATTTGCCCGCATTATTACTGTAACATTTGAAAAATCTTTGGCTGATTACGGCGAGAAAGCGGTTTGGACAGGAAATCCAGTGCGAAGTAAGAAGTTTCCGCCCAAGGCGGATCATCCTCGGGCTGAAGAAGTTAGAAGTAAGAAGTTAGAAGAATTCGGATTTAAAAATGATTTGCCGGTTGTTTTGGTAATTGGAGGAGGAACCGGCGCAATGGCGATAAATAAATTAATTGGACAGAGTTTAGATAAATTAACAAAGTTTTGCCAAATTATTCATATAACAGGAAAAAATAAAAGAACTAACACCCAACACCCAACACCCAACACCCAGACTTACGAATTTCTCAATGCCCAGCAAATGGCAGAAGCTTATAGCGCATCTGACATCGTGGTTTCACGCTGTGGCATGAGCGTATTGACTGAATTGTCATATTTAGTCAAGCCGGCAATTTTAATTCCTATTCCGGATTCGCATCAGGAAGAAAACGCGGAAATTTTTAAAGAAAAAAATGCGGCAATTGTTTTAGATCAGAAAAAGTTGACTGGTGAAATATTGATTGATAATATTAAAAAGTTGATTAATGATAAAGAGTTGCGTGATGAAATAAGTAATAATATTGGTCAAGTTATAAAAAGGGGAGCGAATGAGAGGATAATTAAAATTATAAGACAACTAGTAAATCGCTAGACAGATAGAAATTTAAGATTTAAGATTGCAGATTTAAGATTGGTTTTGTGTTAAGGAGTGAAATATAGTTGAAATAATAAATCTAAAATCGGCAATCTAAAATCTAAAATTAATTTATGAATTTAAATAAAATTAGAAAAATTTATATGATTGGCATAAAAGGCGTTGGCATGACTATGTTGGCGCAGTATTTGTCTGAAAATGGTATTGAAATAATAGGTTCTGATACTGAAGAAAAGTTTATGACTGATGAAGTTTTGGGAAATGCCGGTATTAATGTAATTGAAAAATTTGATAAAAATAATATTCCTCATGATGCCAACTTGATTATTTATTCCAGAGCATACAATTCGGATAATAATATTGAAGTAAAAATTGCTTTGGCTGGCAAAGTCAAGACAATGACTTATGCCCAAGCCATAGGAAAAGTGTTTAATCAAAAGCATGGCATTGCAGTAGTTGGTTCGCATGGCAAAACAACAACAACGGCTTGGCTTGGCTATGTGATGGAAAGATCAGGATTAGAGCCCTCTGTTATGGTCGGCGCGACTGTGCCGCAGTTTAATGGAACAAGCTTAGTTGGCAAGTCAGATTATTTAGTTATTGAAGCTGATGAGTATCAAAATAAATTAAGGCATTTACAGCCCAAAGCAGTCCTGCTTAACAATATTGATTATGATCATCCTGATTTTTTCCCCAATGAAAAAGAATATAGGGATGTTTTTATTGAATTTATTAAAAAAATTCCAAGCAAAGGATTTTTAGTTGCTAATTTTGATGATTCGGTGATAAGAAAAATTGTAAATGTGAATTATAAATGTAAAATAATTAGCTATGCGATTGATGAGATTGAAGGCGAGACGCCGGCGTCTCGCCTTCAATCTCATCAATCTGGTTATATTGCTTACGACATTAAACAGCAAGACAACAAACAATATTTTAAAGTGAAGTTGGGAGTGAATGGTGAAATGGGCTGTGCGAGTTCCACGGGATTGCTTCGTCGCTCCTTCGTCGCTCCTCGCAATGACAATGGGGAGTTGGGCAATTTTTGTATTCAATTGTCAGGCAAACATAACATTTCCAATGCTTTAGCGGTTATTGCGGCTTGTGTAGAATTAGGAATTGATTTGTCTAACATTAAGAAATGTCTGGAAGAATTTACAGGTACTGCCCGGCGCATGCAAATTTTAGGTCAATTTAAAGGCGCTGTTATTATTGATGATTATGCTCATCATCCAACTGAAATTAAAACTACTTTGGCTGGCGCTAGACAATTGTACAAAGATAACAAACTAATTATTGTGTTTCATCCCCATACTTTTACTCGCACCAAGGTTTTGCTTAATGATTTTGCTAAAAGTTTTAGCCAAGCTGATGAAGTAATTGTGTTAGATATTTATGGATCAGCGAGGGAAAAGCATGGGGGAGTGCATAGTAGGGATTTGGTGAAGAAAATAAGTAAAAATTTAGAAGTAACCTGCCTGCGCAGGCAGGGAAGTAAGAAAATTTTATATATCCCAACTTTAGATGAATGTGAGAAGTATTTGAGAGGAAATATTAAAAAAGGTGATACGGTGATTTTAATGGGAGCCGGGGATGTGTTTAGGATAGGGGAGAGTTTAGTAAAATAACTTAGAGTAATAAAACAAAAAACCACCTCGGTTGCAGAAGGGTGGTTTTGTGCTATAATTAAAATAATTCAGTTTAATATCCAGAAACCTATCAAACTAACTAAAAATCCAATCAAAGCGCCGACTAACACTTGAGCAGGTGTATGGCCAATGCGTTCTAACAAGCGAGGATATTTTTCATCAAGCATTTGATCATCTTTCAGGTCTTTTACTAAAACATTTAGAATTTTGCCGTGTTGGCCAAGATAGCGGCGAATGCCTAAAGCATCTCTAATAACAATAATAGCTAAAATAATAGTTACAGCAAAAATAGGGGAATGCCAGCCCGCTTTTAGCCCTGTTATAACGGCCAATGAAATCACCATTGCGCTATGCCCGGAAGGCATACCGGAATAAGCAGCAAAATTTTTAAGATTAAATTTTTGCTGGTTGGATTTGATCAGCAATTTAATTGTTTGCGTAATTAAACCGGAGAGGAGGGGCAAGAGTAGAATTTGGTACATAGTTTATAATTTAAGATTTAAGATTGTAGATTTCAGATTGATTTATAGATTAATGTTGATTATCGCATTATTTAATAAATCTTAAATCGAAAATCTGAAATCTTAAATAAAATTATGGATTATATTAACGCAATAATTTTTGGCATAATTCAAGGCATAACCGAGTTTCTGCCGATTTCCAGTTCAGGACATTTAGTGATTTTGCATAAGTTTATTAATTTGCCGATTAAAAATGAATTGGCGTTTGATGTTGTTTTGCATTTAGCTACGCTTTTGGCCGTGGTTTGGTTTTTTAGAAACGATGTTTATAATTTATTAAGATCATGGTTTAAAAGTTTTACCGGGCATAGGGATGAATTCAGCAAACTAAGCTGGCTGATAATTTTAGCCACAATTCCGGCTGGTTTGGCCGGCTGGTATTTTGAGGAAACAGTTGAATATATTTTTCGTTCGTTAAAGGTTGTAGTAGTTATGTTAATTATCGGCGGGGTTCTTTTGCTGATTGTGGAAAAAATAAGCCGAAAAATTGATGATTTAAAGAATTTGAGCTGGGCTAAAGCATTAATTATTGGCTTAGCCCAGACCATTGCCTTGATTCCCGGCACTTCACGATCCGGTATTACTATTATAGCAGGTTTGGCAACAGGTTTAAAGAGGCAGGCCGCAGTTCGCTTTTCTTTTTTAATGTCAGTCCCAATTATTTTTGGCGCCAGCATTAGAAAGGCGCCGCAAGTGTTTGGGGCTGATTTAGCAAACAGTGAGCTGATTGTTTTAATTATTGCTTTTATTTTTTCATTTATTTCCGGTTTTCTGGCTATTAAATATTTTTTGCGATTTGCCCAAAACCATAGTTTAAATATTTTTGCTGTTTATAGGTTTGCTTTAGCGGCTGTGATAATTGTTGCTGGCTTGTTTTTGCGTTGATTATACATATAGTACCCCTTTTTTGTCATCCCGAACTCGCTTGCGAGTGAGGGATCTGCGGCCATGACAAGAACGATTAATCATGGCCGCAGATCCCTCACCAGCTAAAGCTGGTTCGGAACGGCAAAAGAGGGCATAAATAAAAATTATGTCAAACTTAATTGATGAATTAATACAATCCGATTATTTAAAATCTCCGGAAATTATACAGGCGTTTAGAAAGATTAAGCGGGAAGATTTTTTACGTCCTGGTGATGAATATCAGGCGGATATTAATGCGCCTTTATCTATTGGCTTCAGTCAAACAATTTCCCAGCCATTGACTGTGGCGTTTATGTTAGAATTGTTGCAAGCTAAGCCAGGCGATAAAGTATTAGATGTTGGCAGTGGATCCGGGTGGACTGCGGCTCTGTTGGCTGAGATTATTGGCGAGAAAGGAAAGGTTTATGGTTTAGAGAGAATAAAAGAATTAAAAGAGTTTGCTGAAAAAAATATAAAGAAATATAATTTTATTAGTAAAGGTATTGCGCAAATTTTTTGTTCAGATGGATATAAGGGTTTGCCAAAATTCGCGCCATTTGATAAAATTATTGTAGCGGCTGCGGCAGAAAAAATTCCTAAAGAATTATTAAAACAGTTAAAAGTTGGCGGTAGAATGGTTTTGCCTGTTGGCAAACAGTATGAATCGCAGGATATTGTTGTGATTGATAAAGTTGGTGAGGATAAATTTGAGGAGAAGAGGTTTCCGGGATTTGTTTTTGTGCCGTTGGTGAAAAATAGTTAATCAATTAATCGGTTAATCAGTTGCTTGGTTGCTTGATTTTTAAAACTGAGTAGTTAATTAACTAATCAACTAATTTATTATATGAAATTAATAATTTTTGCTGGCGGAATCGGCACAAGGCTTTGGCCTTTATCAAGAGCCAATTCGCCAAAACAATTTGACAAAATTTTTTCAGGCAAGTCAACTTTGCAGTTAGCTGTTGAGCGAGTCGCTCCTGCATTTGGCATAGAAAATATTTTTATTCAAACAGTAGAAAATTTTAAAGATATTATCAGGAAACAAATCTCTGGTTTGCCAGAAGACAATCTTATAGTTGAACCAGGGCGAAGAAATTTAGCGCCTGCTGTTTGCTTGTCTGTAATTGAATTAAAGAACCGCGGGTTTAAAGGGCCAATGGCAATACTTTGGGCTGACCATTTAATGGATAATCCACAAGAATTTGTTCAGGCCCTGAAAATAGGTGAAAGCTTAATTAAGGAAAAAGGGGACAGATTTATTTTTTTAGGCGAGAAACCTCGTTTTGCTAATAATAATTTAGGTTGGATTAAGATTGGCGAGAGAATCGGTTCAATAAATAATAATGATTATTTTTCCTTTGAGGGCTGGAAATATAAACCGGCTGTTGAAGAATGCGGCCAGATATTCAGAGAAGGCAAAAGCTATTGGAATCCAGGGTATTTTATAACTTCAATTGAATTTTTATTAGAGCAATATAAAATATTAGCGCCAGAAATTTATAAAAATGTATCAAAAGGAAAATATGAACAAGCAAAAGCAACACATTTTGATAGAGCTATTATTGAAAAAATCGATTTATCTCAAGCCGTTGTAATAAAAACTAACATGGGCTGGAGTGATCCTGGCACATTGTATGCTTTGAAAGAAGCGCTAGAAGAAAACAAACAGGCCAATGTAATTCATGGCCAGGTAACAACTCTTAACACTTCTGACAGCTTAATTTATAATTTAGAAAAAGGCAAATTAGTTACTGCAATAGGACTGGCAGGAATGGTAATAGTCAATACACCAGATGCCTTGGTTGTGGTGCCGAAAGAAGAAGTGGTGCATATTACTGATTTAGTAAAAAAATTGAAAGAGCAGGGCAGGGAGGAATATTTATAACAGATAGCAGACAACAGAAATTGTTATTTGTTATCTAAAACAACATGTTTAAAATTATAAAATTTACAATTATTATAATTATTGTCATTTTTGCCATTGTATGTGCTGCTTATTGGCGCGGCATTAATGCATCTGTTAGTGAAAACGGGCAAGATGTAACTTTTTTAATATCTCAAGGTGAAAGTGTTAAACAAATAGGAGAGAATCTACACAAGGCTGATTTAATAAAATCAAAATTTTGTTTTAAAGTTTATATTAGGCAAAATAATAAACAAGCAAACCTGCAAGCCGGGGAATATATTTTAAATCCTAATTTATCCATTAAAGAAATCGCGAATACTCTAGTTGCCGGCCAATCCTTAAGCAAAGAAAAAACTATAAAAATTATTGAGGGATGGAATATAAATGATATTAATAAATATTTGGCAAATAACGCAATTATTTCTGAAAATGAATTTACTGAATTAGCAAAATTGGAAATTGGAAATTGGAAATTGGAAATTAATAAACCAAACTTCTTGGATAATGCGCCGATTAAAGCTGACCTGGAAGGGTATTTATTCCCTGATACATATAGAATTTTTAAAGATGCTTCTGCTGAAGATATAATTGAAAAAATGCTAACTAATTTTGATAAAAAATTAACAGAGGAAATGCGAGTTGAAATTAGCAAGCAGGGCAAGACGATTCATAAAATTATAACATTGGCGTCTTTAATTGAAAAAGAAGTAAGAACAGCGGAAGATATGAAAATTGTTTCCGGGATTTTTTGGGACAGGATAAAATATGGCCAAGCGCTTGAATCCTGCGCTACATTAGCATACATATTGGGCATTAATAAACCCCAATATACTATAGAAGATACAAAAATTGATTCCCTGTATAATACTTACCAAAATCAAGGCTTGCCGCCAGGGCCAATTTGCAATCCAGGGATAAATGCAATCAAGGCGGCAATTTATCCAAAATATACAAATTATAATTATTTTCTAAACAGTCCTGATACAGGCGAAACCATTTTTTCCAAAACTCTGGATGAGCATAATAGGAATAAGGCGAGATATTTAAATTAGTTAAATTAGTTAAATTAGTTCTTAGTTAAATTAGTTCCATTTATGACTATTAAGAAATTAGAAGACTTAGAAGCGTGGCAGGAAGCCAGATTATTATGCAAATGGATATATAAATTAACAGAAAGTTATCTAAAGCCAGAAGAATATAATCTAAGAAAGCATATGAGAGAAAGCTCAAGAGGAACCGCGTCTAATATCGGAGAAGGTTTTGGCAGATATTTCTTTAAAGAAAATTTAAGATTTTACGGCATTGCTAAAGGATGTTTAAATGAAGTAAAAAGCGATTTATACATAAGCCATGATGTCGGCTATGTTAAAGAAGAGATTTTACAGAAATACATTAAACAAGTGAATAAAGTTGAAGCTAAAATAAATGGCTTAATAAATAATGCTTTAATTCAGATGAGAAAATATGCAAAAAATGTAAAAAGTAAAGATGATGAAAATAAAATAAAGAACTAATAACAAAGAACTTATAACAAAGAACGTATTTAACCAATTTAACTAATTTAACTAATAACAAAATCGTGGTATAATAAAATAAATTGATATTACGCAATAATAAATTACAAAGAATTTAAATATAAAAATTTTACATGTTTATTAATAAAGAAAAACAAGAACAAGAAGAAATTAAACCAAGCCAATCATATACTTCACTAGACCAAGGTGAAAGCAAAAAACCATTTTTTTATAACAAAGAAATATTGGCGGTTATTTTAGTTGCTGTTTTAGCTGTAGGAGGATTTTTTTATTTTATGTATTTTAAAAAATCAAAATTATGGCCCGCGAAGCCGCCAACAGATCAGACAGCAGATGATCAAGGTTCAGGTGGCGGAAATTTACCGGGCGGTTTAGGCAACAACGGAGGAGTTAATGGAAATGGCCTGACAGGAGATGAGCTTAAAGCTGAAAATTTAACTTTTGCCCAATTTTATCAAAAAATAGAAGATGATGATTTTGATCCTCAACCTAAAAGCTTGGACTTGCCGATTAATGTAAAAATTGATGTAGCTAATTATTATGACATCTCCAGAAAAATTAACATGGATCCTTATATTGATAAGTTAAACAATGATGGTTTTGCTGTTCTTGATAATCCAATGACGACTGAAGCTGATAATTTTTATAGCGCTTATAATTCATTAAGCGAAAAAGAAATTCCTATACTAATAACTAGTGATTTTTTAATTTATTATTACCAAAATACTTTAAAGGATGTATTTAAAGAAATAGAAAAAGATGTTTTTTTTGAAGATTTATGGCAAATCAATAAAAATTTTTATAAGATGGCTGATGGCAAGTACAGGGAAAGACACAAAAGAGTCGGCCTGGTTAATGACCCGATTTTAGAAGGGCTTCGGCTTGAGACAGCCTATTTTGCGGTTGCTCTAAATCTTCTTAAGCCAAAGCCGGATCAAATTACCCAAGAAGTAAGCAGTGATGTTAAATTCACTCAAAAAGAGGCTGCGGATTTTGAATTCAATCTGCCTGTTTATCTGCAGGAAGATGTGGTTAAAGAAATTGGCTTAATTGCAGGCGCGTTACATTCAGCAAAGTCTCCCACTCTTCTTTATAATAGAAATTATAAAGAATTTATTGTGCCGGAAGAATATAAAAGCAATGCTAAACTGCATAATTATTTTTTAGCTTCAAAATGGTTAAATTCAGTTTTCCCTTTGTATTATAAAAGTGATAGTTGCCCCGACTGCCTGCTTGATAAGGATGATTGGCTTATTAATATGATTGCGGCTTGTTCAATAGCCAAGGATTTTTCCCAAACGCAGGAATTAAAAAATAAATGGGCAAAAATTTATAAAATCATCTCATTTTTTTCTGGTTTAAGACGAGATTTAACCTATTTGCATTATCAAGATAGCTTAATCGATCTTTTTGGCGCTGATTATAAAATTGATGAAATTTTTTCACAAGAAAATGCTTCAAGAGAAGACAATCTGCTTAAATTACAAGACAGAATTGCCAAATATGAATTTTCTGAAATAGAAGGAAGCATTGAAAGAGACGACTCTACTAAACCGATTTTAGGATTAAGGGTACTGCAAGAATCATATTGGCCCAATGATTATATTTTTAGGCAATTAATTTATCCTAATGTTGCTTTATATTTAGGTGAGACTAAAAAAAGAAAAAGTAAATCAAATTTAATAACTCAATGTTTAAGGGAGGCGTTGAATAATCGCTGTCAAGGAATCGGTTTAGATGTTATTAACCTAATTTATCCAATACCGGAAAGCAATAATTATTTTCAAGAAAATACAAATTATCAAAATTATGATAATCAAGCAATTCTGCTAAGAAATCAGTTAGATAATTTTAATTTTGACAGCTGGCATAATAATAATTTTTGGATTACTTTAAGTATTGCTGATTTGTTTTTAAATTCTACTCATTCCAGCAGGCCTGATTTTATTGGAAATAATAATTGGCAGGAGAAAAATATAAATACTGTTTTAGGCAGCTGGGTTAATTTACAACTGCCGGCTGATAAATTAGCTGGCACCCGGAAAGAAGGTAGCAGTAGTAGCTTAACCATAGCAACGGCTGGCAATGATTATGATTATATTGAGCAGGATTTAGTAATAGTCAATGAATTGATAGCCAATACTAAAATGCTTTCCCAAATGCTCCAGGCATTAAAAGTAGTAAAGGATTATGAATATTCAAAATTAAATAGATTAGCGCGGGAATTAGAGGATGTTAAAAAACTTATAAAAAAAGAATTAAATAATGAAATTTTGAATTTTGATGATATTCAGATTATTAGCAATTTAACCAAGCAATTTGTTGTTGCGGAAAAGAGCGAGAAGAGTATAAAATTAGAGTTTAAAAATTCTTCTCAAATTACCACCGAAAGCATTAATGGCGTTAAATTATTAATTATAGTTTATAACCGTGATGATAAAAAAGTTTTCGCTGTTGGCCCGGTTTTTAATTATCAGGAAAAATAATACAATGCGAATCTATCCCGCAGAATTGCGGGACGAATACCGCGAATTGCGAATATGCGAATAATTATGTTGGGATTGACAGATGATTTAGATGTGCTATTATATTAATATAAAATATTTTACCATAGATAGCAGGCATTATAAGACCTGTTGAGGTATTTTTAATATTTAGCTAATATTAGTTAAATAATGTATCTGTGGTAAACCACGGATTTTTTTACTCCCACAAATCTACAAATTTACTACAAATCTACAAATACAATATTTTTTGTCATCCCGAACTCGCTTGCGAGTGAGGGATCTGCGACCATGGCTCATCGCTCTTATCACGGTTATAGATCCCTCACTGCTAAAGCAGTTCGGGATGACAAAAAATGGATTTGTTAATTTGTGGGTAATAGAAAATTTAAACAAGATAAACCTATGGCAAAGACTAAAGAACAAAAAAAGCAAATTATTAAAGACTTGGCAGACAAAATTAAGAAGTCTAAATCAGTTATTTTTGTTAGTTTTGATAAATTAGCCGTTAAAGACAATGAAAATTTGCGCAATGAATTGCGTAAAGAAGATAGTGAATATTATGTTGCTAAAAAGACATTAATGGATTTAGCGCTTAAAAATTCTGGCATTAAAGATGTGCAAGTAAAAGAATTTGAAGGACAGACAGCGGTAGTGTTTGGATACAAAGATGAGGTTGCTCCGGCTAAAATCGTGGATAAATTCAAAAAGGACAAAGAAGGGAAAATAGAATTTGTTGGCGGTATTTTGGAGAATGAATTTATTGATGTTGCAACAGTTTCTGAATTAGCCAAACTGCCAAGCAAGCCGGAACTTTATGCAAAGATTGTCGGTTCAATTAATGCTCCTGTTTTTGGTTTTGTTAATGTGTTGGCTGGTAATTTGCGGAGTCTGGTTTATGTTTTAAAAGCTGTTGAAAATAATAAAAATAATTAAATAAAATTTAATTCCCACAAATCTACAAATCCTTTCACGAATTTACAAATACGAAATAACACGGGTAGTCAATATTTGTAAATTTGTGAGGAGATTTGTTGATTTGTGGGAAAATAAAAATTATGTCAGAAGAAAAAAAAGAAGAAGCAACTTCTAAAGAAAAAAAAGTGGAGGTGCCTGAAAAATTCAAATCTTTGGTTGAAGAAATTGAAAAAATGTCGGTTATGGATTTAGCGGAATTAGTAAAAATTTTAGAAGAAAAATTTGGCGTGTCTGCGGCTGCTCCAGCAATGGCAGCGGCTGGTGTTGTTGCTGCTGGCAGTGAAGCTGCTCCTGCAGAAGAAAAAACCAGCTTTGATGTTGAGATCACAGAAGCCGGCGGCAATAAAATTGCTGTTATTAAAGCAGTGCGCGCGATTACTGAAGTGGGGCTTAAAGATGCTAAGGATTTAGTTGATAGCGCTCCTAAAATAGTTAAAGAAGGTGTTAAGAAAGAAGAAGCAGAAGAAATGAAAAAGAAATTAGAAGAAGCCGGCGCTAAGGTTACTTTGAAGTAAGAGAAATGAAAAAAATAAAAAAATAATGAAGGCGACACGTCGACGTGTCGCCTTCTTCATTATTTTTTTATTTTACTCTTCAAAATGTACTCCCTCAACCTCATAAACAGATGTTCCATTTAAAAAATAAATCTTTTTTTCTGCTTCATCAACTGTAAAATCTTGTAAATCAGTAAATTGATCGCATTGGTATTGCAGTAAAAATTTACCTGTTTTATCAAAAATTACCAATCTTTGATTGACTGATTCTAAAATATAAATGTATTTCAGTTCAGGTGAAACAATTAATTTATCAGGTTGTTCAAGCATTGGTTCAACTATGCCAAGTTTAAAGTCCTGCTCCTGCCCCTTTAAATATTTTAATAATTGCCCATTATTTTTTAACGCGTAAATATACCCGTCAATAGACATGCTAACCGCGTCAGCTAAATCAGCTTTTTCTTTAAGCCATAATTGTCCACCTGTTAAACCGTCCTGCCCAATGTTATAGCGATAAATTTGATTATTTTGTTTATCAAGCAAATATATCCTGTTATTATAGCTAGCCATATCAACAATGTTTCGTTGCTTTTCAGCTGATTTGATTGTTAAATCAGTTATTTCTTTTGTTTCGGTGTTGAGTTTAATCATACTGCCCAAATTGAAATAATAGACATTATTATTCTTATCAACAACTGGATATTTTAATTGGTTAATAGGCAGCTTAAGATCAGTGATGGCGGTAATTAAATTATCAGCTAAATTTAAACTGTAAATTGATTCTTGTTGAGAATCACCAGTGTAAATTATGCCACTGATTAAAATCAAATTAACTGGTTGAGCATTGCTATTTAAATTAGTAAAATCAGCTAATTCAGTTGGTGATTGAATTTTAATAATACGCCTTATTTTTTCTAACTGTTGCTGGTATTTTTCAGTGAATTGATCAAACTGTTTAATTTGTTCCGTGCCTTCTTGCGGCAATTGAGCTAGTAATTTTTTAATTTCATCAAATAATTTTTTAGCAGTTGCTTCATTATTATAAAGCAAGCTGGCTTCCACTTGATTTTGTTTTTGCTCAATTAAATTAATTAAGTTAGTATAAGTTTGATCTTTGGTTATTTTTTTATTTTTTAAATTTAAAACAAATAAATTCTGCGCCAAAAATAGCAAGCAAACAGCAGCTATTATAATTAATACTTTATTTTTTTTACTTAAATTTTTAAACCACTTTGTAGATTGACTTAATATATCAGCAAATGAATATTTAAGGTTGGTTATTTTTTTAATTAATTTAAATTTGCAAACACTATATGATTCATTTAATTTATCTTTGTTAGTAATTGTTTTAAAGAAATAAAATATAAAGTTAATAAAATAAAGGATAATATTTTTTATTAGTTGGCCTATTTTTTTAAACGATAACCAGCTAGTTGCTCTTTTGAATAATATTTTATCTCTTAACCCCGAATATTCGGAATCATCCTTGGTGAACTTAATGAATTTAGTATTAATTTTTGCAAGTAATTTGCCGGGAGC
This sequence comes from bacterium, assembly GCA_030641105.1. Next base: position 22,638 of record DAOWHZ010000013.1, read on the forward strand.
AGCAGGCCATTTTTGGGATTTCACTATCCCGGATGGGGTTAATAATTTCTCCGTGGTTTCTTCAGTAGTATTTAAACTATCAAATGAAGCTTGAGTAGAGCTTGTTGGAATTTTTTGACTTAGCTCAACTTTTTCAAATCCAGTTGTATTTTTAACAATAATACCGAGAAAAGAAACATAGGCATTAATTTTGCTCAGCATATTTTTTATTTGTTCAACAGCGCTGGCAGGAGGTAAAGTGGTAATAATATCAATTAATTGCTTATTTGATAAATATTCCGGTAAAGTTTCATTAGTGAAGATAAAATAGCCACTGCGGGGAATAGTGCCGCTAATTACATTGGTAAATAATTTGGTCAGGCTGAATTGTTTCCTGTAAATGCCTGTTTCAGCCTGCTGTGTCACATCAACTATTTTATATTTATCCCGCGCTTTGTTAACGCTCTGTTGATTGGCCTGTTTGTTTTTATAAACCCCGCACCGCTTTTTAGATTCATCCACAAATTGATTTTCACAATGTTTTGGCGCGGGGTAAATAAGCAGGGCCTTATTTTTACCAATATTAGAAAAATGCAAGCAGTTTTTGTAAATTATCCCGGCTGTAATGTTAATTAATTTAGGATCAAGCTTTATTTTTTCATTCTGCAGAAACTCAATAAAATTTTTATTGGTTTTAGCCAATGCTGATTCAAAAATATGTTCAACCTTCAAGGTGCTGATTTTTTCCCGTAAAATTATTTTTTCATTTTGATAATAATTATGATTTAAATTATCAATCAAGAAATTAATAATTTTTAAACCATCGCTTTTTTTTGATTTGATTTCAATTAAGCTAAATAGTTTACCGGCCAAAGCTTCTTTATTGGCATCAGGCTGAGCAACAAAAACTTCACTGATTGTATCAGCTTTTCGTTTTGGCGTTAATATTAATTGGGCTATTTTATATCTCATAAATTCGCGTAACGCATAACGTGAAATAAATTTTGAAATAAATTTTGTTGACCAATGCTGTATTATATTATACTATATAAATAATAAGTAATCAAAGTTTATGTTAAAATATTTTTAATTTTAGAAATATAAGCAAATAACATTAAGTGTGTAACGCATAATACTAAATGTGTAATAAAGTATCCCGTTACGCGTTACGCGTTATGCGAAAAATATGTTAGAAAAATTATTTGGCTCTTGTTCAAGAGTAAAAATATTAAATTTATTTTTACTTAATCCCGAAGAAAAATTTTATATTAGAGAGTTATCGCGCAAATTAAAATTGCAGCTTAATTCAGTGCGCAGAGAATTAGAGAATTTAGAAAAATTCGGCATATTGATATCCAGCATTAGCACAGGCGAAGAAGGCGAAAATAAACTTATTTTTTCTGTGGCGGATAAAAAGAGCAAGCCTGCATTCATCCCGCTAAACGGGACTATGGCGGGCAGGCCCTCCTTCGCCAAGGCTATGGCGGACAGGCCCTCCTTCGCTAAAGCTACGGCGGGCAAGCAGGAGAAAAAATATTATCAAGTTAATCCTGATTTTATTTTATTTGAAGAAATTAAATTTTTAATTATGAAAGCCCAGATTTTATATGAAAGAAGTTTTATTAATAAATTAGAAAAAATAGGCAAAGCAAAACTTTTAATCCTAACTGGTATTTTCGTCAACAATTCAGACTCACCAATTGATCTATTGCTGGTTGGACGATTTAGCAAAACTAAATTAACTAAATTGATTAGCGAGCTGGAAAATGAATTAAGCAAGGAAATAAATTATACTTTAATGGACAGCAAAGAGTTTAAATACAGAAAAGATATCACTGATATATTCTTATATGGTATTTTAGAGGGAAAGAAAATTGTAGCGATTAATAAAACAGGGGTGAGTTGACCCCGCGCCTTTTGGACAGTTTTTTAATAATATTGAACACATTCTGCCCAAAAGGCGCGGGGTTTATTTTTACAAATGTTATTTAATAATGTAAACAATATTATGATATTATACATTAACACAACTCAAGGTGATGACATTATAATTGCCCTAAAAGATGGCGGTAGAGTAGTGGCACAAAAAAAATTCAAAGCCAAATACAGCCAAGCGGAAAAACTCTTGCCAATGATTGATAAAATACTGGCGCAGAATAATTTAAAGATTAAAGATATACAAAAAATTAAAGTTGCCAATGTTGATGGAAGTTTCACTGCTTTGCGCATTGGCGTTGTTACAGCTAATTCTTTGGGATATGCATTGGGTGTGCCCGTAGAACCGTCAGAGTCCTCCCGCTTAGGCGGGAGAGACTCTGACGAGGCAGAGAGAAAAATTAAGAATCAAAAATATGGGTTTAATATTGTAGAGCCGATTTATAGCAAAGAGCCAAATATCACCTCGCGTAACGCATAACGATTGTTAATTTGTTATGCGTTATGCGTTATGAGTTATGCGAGATTGTGGATGAAATGTTAAGAACTTTATAGTTTTTTAATCAATATTTAATAAAATCCCCTTACTTTTCAACAAGTGGGGGATTTTGTTATTGAAGTGGTTTATTTCTATAATAAAAAATTGCTTATTTTAGCTAAATATATAGTGGGGCGAAATAATTGACAATAGGGGATAGGTGGTGTATAATTAAATTAGAATGGTAGAAAGTGGGGAAAAGTGGAGAAATTTTAAGCTTAAACTAAGAATTAAGATGGATTATGAATTTTTGGGTAGCTTATTAAAATTTTAAATAAAAAAACAAAAATTTATTTCCAGTATTGCTCATTTAAATCAAATTTTAATTCAGCCAAGATAATACACGCTAGATTAAAATTTTGATTAATGTGTTAGTTTCTGGAGATAGAGGCGGTCCTGCGCCTAATCAGGGAATTTTTATTTAATTAAGGCGAAGAAGGGGTCTGATCTACCGATAAGGCGATCAGTCTCCTCGTTGGCCTTATAAATGAATAATTAAAAATGCAAAATGAATAATGAATGTAAAATAAAAAATTAAATAATGTAAATTGTAATAATTTTTCATTGTCATTATTCATTTTTACTTTTGCATTTTGCATTTGCATCATGTTTATCGGCGAATACAAGCACAATTTAGATAACAAAGGCAGATTGGCTGTACCAGCTAAATTTCGCGCTATTTTAAAAGGCGGAGCAGTTGTCACGCGCGGTTTGGATAATTGCCTTTTTTTATACTCTAAAAAAGAGTGGACCGAGCTGGCTAAAAAAATATCTAGTTTACCTATTAACAAGGCCAATGATCGCGCTTTTGCCCGTTTAATGTTAGCTGGCGCTATGGATGTTGATTTTGATAATCAGGGACGGATAATGCTGCCTGAATATTTAAGAAAATTTGCTCGGCTAAAAAAGAAAGTAGTTATTGCCGGGCTCTATGATCGATTAGAAATTTGGGACGAGGCGGCTTGGAATAAATATAAAATGGGAACAGAAAAAAAGAGTAGTGCGATTGCGGAGGCGTTAGGGGAGTTGGGGGTGTAGGGATTTTCAATCGCCGATTTTCGATTTTCGATTGCAATTATCTAAAAATAAAAAATTTATTAATTTTGCTGAAAGTTTGGAAGTAACTAAATCTAATAAATAATAAATATAATAAAACAAAAATATGACAAAAAAAATTCAATGCCAATCAAATTCTAACAAAGAAACTCAAAATGTAAGAGTTAAGGTTATTAAAGCTCCCTTGGTTGATACTTTGCAGTTGCGGAGCGTTATTTATCAAAGGGCAAGAGCAGTGGTGTTATAACGCGTAACTCGTAACGCATAACGCATAACGAGCTACTATATAAATGTGATGGAGTATAAACATACGCCGGTAATGTTAAAAAAGGTTTTAGAATATTTAAATCCTCAACCCGGACAGTATTTTATTGACTGTACTTTGGGTGGAGCAGGGTATACTTTGGAAATTGCTAAACGAGTTGGCGAAAAAGGTAGGGTATTAGCTATTGATTTAGACAAGATGGCAATAGAGAATTGCAGATTGAAGATTGTAGATTGTAGATTGAATAATATAATTTTAGTGAATAATAATTTTAGAAATTTATCAAAGATTGCAAAGCAATATTTTAACAATAAAAAAATTAATGGAATAGTTTTTGATTTAGGATTGTCTTCAGCCCAACTTAAAGATAGAAATAGGGGATTTTCTTTTCAAAAAGATACATTACTAGACATGGCGTTTGGGCAAAGCGAGATAAGTACAATTGATATTATAAATAAATGGAAAGAAGAAAATTTTAAAAAAATCATTAGAGAGTATGGCGAGGAAAGATTTGCCAGAAAGATTACGCAGGGAATTGTTGATTATAGAAAAAACAAACAAATTAAAACAACAGGACAGTTGGTAGAAATTATTAAAAGCGCTGTTCCAAAGAAATATCAACATGGCAAAACACATTTTGCTACCCGTACTTTTCAAGCATTGCGAATCGCAACTAATAACGAATTGGAAAATTTAAGAGAAGCCCTGCCGCAAGCGCTGGATTTGTTAACGGCTGGCGGCAGAATTGCAGTTGTTTCATACCATAGTTTAGAAGATAGAATTGTTAAACAATTTTTTAAAACAGAATCCAAAGACTGTATATGTCCTTCAAGTTACCCAGCTTGTCGTTGCCAACATAAGGCGCGAATTAAAATATTAACTAAAAAGATTATCAGGGCAGGAGAGGAGGAGGTCCGTGATAACCCTGGCGCTCGTAGCGCAAAATTGCGAGTAGCAGAAAAAATTTAGCTCCCACAAATCAACAAATCCTTTCACAAATCTACAAATATGAAATAACACGAATAATAAATATTTGTAGATTTGTTGTTGATTTGTTGATTTGTGGGAGTTCAAATCCTATTAATATGACTAAAACAAAAATAAAAAACAAAAAATTCAGCTTAAAAATATTCAACAGGATTTTATTTTTATTAATAATAGTGAGCGGCGTTTATTATTTAACCTGCATCAATGATTTATCTGTAAAAAGTTTTAGGATGCAAGAATTGAAAGATCAAATTAATTATTTAGATAATAAACATAGCGAATTTGAAGCAAAAATAATGTTCTTAAATTCATATAATAATTTAAGCCAGAAAGTTGAAACATTAAATATGGTAGCTATTGGAGAGATTGATTATATCGCTGGCACAGGCGTAGTTGCGGTTCAAAAGTAAATAAGATAACAGATAACAGACGACAGAAACTGTTATCTGTTGTCTGCTATCTAAAATATGAGGCCATGGCATAACAGAAAAACAATAAAAAGAGAGAGAAACCAATATAGCAATAATCGCATCAATTTAATAATGGCGATTGTTTTTTTATTAGGCGGATTAACAATTGGCAAGTTATACAGCTTACAAATTATGAGCTATGATTTATATACGGCCTTAGCCTCTGATCAGCATCAAATTTTTAGCAAATTGGAACCTGAACGAGGTAAAATTTTTATTCAAGATAATCCAAATAACAATTCCAATAATGAACTTTATCCAATAGCAACCAATAAAGAATTTGCTTTGGTTTATGCCATACCAAAAAATGTTAAAAAACCAAGGGAATTGGCCGAGCAATTATATAAAATTTTTAAACAAACTGAAACAGAAAAAGAAGTTGATGAATTGCTGGATGTATTGGAAGAAAATAATAAACTAAACAAAGAGTTTAGGATTGTCAAAAGAGAAGCGGAAATAAATTTGAAAAAAGAAATTATAATTGAAGAGTATTTAAAAATTTTAACAAAAAAGAATGATCCTTATGAACCAATGGCGGAAAAAGTTGATCAAGATACTTTAGAAAAAATTAAAGAGTTGAAATCAGAAGGCATTGATTATATAATAAAAAAATATCGTTATTACCCGGAAGGCAACATTGGTTCTCATATGTTGGGTTTTGTTGGCTTTGTAGGGGATGAAAAAAGAGGACGTTATGGGCTTGAAGGATTTTTTGATCAAGAACTTTTTGGGAAATTCGGCTCAATTAAAGCAGAGCGTTCAGCTACTGGTAATGTTATAATCATTAATGATCGCGAATATAGTAAGCCGGAAAATGGCAGAGAATTAATTTTAACCATTAATCGCACAATTCAATGGACAGCTTGTCAAAAATTAAATGAAACAGCTTTGCGGCACGGAGCAGAAGGCGGCAGTATTATAATAATGGAGCCGCAAAGCGGAGCAATTTTAGCCATGTGCTCTTGGCCTGATTACAATCCTAATAATTATAATGATGTTCAAGATATTAAAATTTATAATAATCCAGTGGTTTTTGATCAATATGAACCAGGTTCAATTTTTAAAGTCATAACCATGGCAGCCGGTTTAGACCAGGGAAAAGTAACTCCAGAAACAACTTATAATGATCAAGGCCAAGTTGAAATTCCCGGCTGGCCCAAACCAATTAAAAATTCTGATTATGAAAGTCATGGTGGCCATGGCATAGTTGATATGAATACTGTTTTAGTAGAATCGTTAAATACAGGGGCCATTTACGCCATGCAGCAAATTGGAGAAAAAGTTTTTGCGGATTATGTTAAAGATTTTGGCTTTGGAGAAAAAACAGGGATTGAATTGGAAACAGAAAGCGCAGGGGATATTCGTAATTTAACAACCAATAAAATTAAGCCAATTGATGCTGCTGTGGCTTCTTTTGGCCAAGGTATTGCTGTAACACCCTTGCAAATGATTACTGCTTGCGCAGCTATTGCTAATGGCGGAATTTTAGTCAAGCCATATTTAGTGCAGGAAATTACACATCCCAATGGTTTAAAAACCATAACCAAGCCGCAGCAAATCAGAAGAGTAATTTCAGAGCGGACCGCTTTACTACTTTCCGCAATGACTGTTAATGTAGTAGACAGTGGCCATGCTAAGCGAGCAAGAGTTAAAGGGTATTATGTCGCGGGAAAAACCGGCACAGCCCAGGTTGCATCTAAAGATAAAAGAGGTTATAGTAATAAAACAATCCACACTTTTGTCGGGTTTGCGCCGGTTGATGAACCAAAGTTTGTTATGTTAGTAAAATTAGATGATCCAAAGGATGTTCGCTATGCGGCTTCTTCAGCCGCGCCTTTGTTTGGTGAATTAGCGGAATTTATGTTAAATTATTGGCAGGTGGAGAAGGAGAGGTAATGTTTTCCACCGAGCTTTAACTCAGGTTCGTGAAGCTTTAGCTTCACTAAAATTAGCGGCTAAAGCCGCTAAAACCCGACTTAAAAGTCGGCAGAGGTGTAAGATTCATGAAAAAAATAATTCAACTAAAACTAAAAATTTTAGCAAAATTGATTCTGGCCAAGTACAAACCGGATGTGATTGGTATTACTGGCAGCGTGGGGAAAACCAGTACTAAAGAAGCTATTTATACAGTGTTGGCTTCTAAGTTTAAGGTGCGCAGAAATATTAAAAATTATAACAATGAAATTGGCTTACCTTTAACTATTATTGGCGCTGATTCGCCGGGCAGATCTATTATTGGCTGGTATATTGTATTTTTAAAAGCGTTAAAACTGATTTTATTTAAAGATAAGGGTTATCCTAAAATATTGGTTTTAGAAATGGGCGTTGATCGTCCGGGAGATATGAAATATTTAAATAATATTGTTAAATGTAAAGTTGGTGTTATAACATCAATCGGGCCGGTACATTTAGAATTTTTTGGTACTATTAACAATATTCAAAAAGAAAAAGGCGGCTTAATTAAAAATTTAACCAAATCAAGTTGGGCTGTTTTAAATTATAATGATGAAAAAGTCAGACAGACAGGAAACAATACCGGGGCGCAGATTTTAACTTATGGTTTTGATGAAAAAGCAGATGTGAGAGCGCTCTCCTGCACTCCCGCCGGCGCTACATCCGTTGCTGAAGCTATGGATGTTAAAAAAGCTTTGGCGGGCAAGAAAGCTTTGGAGAGCAAGCCCCGGGCAGTGGATAGTGAAAATGCAAACAGTTTGGTTGGTGTGAATTTTAAATTAAGTTATAATGGCTCTGCTGTGCCAGTTTTGCTGCCAAAAGTAATTGGTCATGCCGCAATTTACGCTGCTTTGGCCGGAGCCGCAGTAGGGATTACTTATGGTTTGAATTTAGTGGAAATTGTTCAATCCTTGCGAGAATTTAAATCTCCGCGCGGCAGAATGAATTTAATTAAAGGAATAAAAAATACACTAATTATTGATGATACATATAATTCATCGCCTCAATCATCTATTTCAGCTTTGGATGTGGTAAATAAAATTCCTTTAGCCAAAGGCGCGCGCCGATTTGCTGTATTAGGCGATATGCTGGAATTAGGCAGTATGAGCGAGCAAGGGCATAGGCAGGTTGGCCGGCAAATTGTGAAGTTAAAAATTAATAAATTAATTGTAGTGGGGGAAAGGGCCCGGGATATTGCCAGAGGAGCCGAACAAGCCGGCATGCTATCCGATCATATTTTTCATTTTTCTCAAGCCGAAGAAGCGGGCAGGTTTATTCAAGGGAGGATTAGTGAAGGCGATTTAATTTTGGTTAAAGGCTCGCAAGGAGTGCGAATGGAGAAAATTGTTAAAGAAATAATGGCAGAGCCCTTGAGAGCCAAGGAATTGTTGGTTAGGCAGGATGAGCAATGGGATAAAATTTAAGATTTAAGATTGCAGATTTAAGATTTATGAAGATTCACAAAAAAGAAAGACAAATTTTCAATCTGAAATTTTTATTATTGCGGATAAATTTGTAGCCCCACGGGGAATCGAACCCCGGTTACATGGATGAGAACCATGCGTCCTAACCACTAGACGACAGGGCCAAATTTGTTATTTTAATACATTTCCGACAAAATCTTTTTGTCCGCGCAGAAATTCATCACTATCCATTTCTTTTTTTCCTTCTAACTGCAGTTTTTTAATAATTAAAGCATCTTTGCCGCATTGAACCGCTAAACCATTATTATAAATAAATGTTTTGCCAGATTTATAGCTGTTAATTTCTATTGGCTGTTGTTGGACTGCTGTAATCTTGAGTCGTTTATTTTGTAGCCAAGTCCAAGCAGAAGGCCAAGATACCATGGCTCTAACAAAACGCTCTATTTCCTCTGCCGATTCTGTCCAGTTAATTAGTCCATCTTTTTTTTGAAGCTGTTTTACGAAACTGGCTTTTGTTTCATCTTGGGGTTGAGGTTTGATTTTGTCAGCGATATATTTTTTTAAAGTATTAATCAATAAATCAGCCCCCAGTTGCGACAATTTATCATAAAGCGAATCTCCTGTTTCATTGGATTCAATTTTGATTTCAGCTTGGGCTAAAATAGGCCCGGTATCTAATCCTTTATCCATTTTCATAATAGTTACACCGGTCTGCTTATCACCATTTAATATTGGCGCCTGGATTACAGCCGCGCCTCTATATTTTGGCAGTAATGATCCATGAACATTAATACAGCCGTATTTTGGCAGATTAAGAATCTCTTCAGAAATTAATTGGGCATAAGCAATTACAATAATAATTCCCGATTTTAAATTTTTGATTTCAGATTGCAAATCCGCTATTCGCTTTGGCTGGAAAACTGGAATTTTATGTTTTATGGCTTCAACTTTGATTGGCGTGGGAGTGAGTATTTGTTTTCTGCCAACAGGTGCATCTGGATTAGTGATAACAGCAATAATATCAAATTGTTTGTCTTGTATTAATGCTCTGAATGCTGGGATGCCAAAGTCTGGAGTGCCGATGAAAATAGTGCGGATTTTGTTGGTTTCACAATTCATATAATTAAATGCAAAATTAAAAGTGCAAAATGAATAATGAATGTAAAATGAAAAATTATTAATTATTCATTCATTATTCATTTTTACTTTTGCATTTTGCACTTTTGAATTTTAGTTATCATCAATCTTTTTAATTCCCTTCGCCTTATCTATAAACAATACTCCATCCAAATGATCAATTTCATGCTGAATCACCCGAGCCATTAAACCCTGTGCTTGTATTTTTTTCTCTTTACCATTTTTATCTAAATATTTACAAGTTACTCTTTTATGCCGTTTAACTTGGCCAAAAACATCTGGCACTGACAAGCATCCTTCTTCGCCCCATTCATTGGTTAATGATTTTTTTGTAATTTTAGGATTAATCATGCAAACAGCGCCATCTTTTGTATTAATAACAATAAGCCGGATATTTTGCCCGATTTGCGGCGCGGCCAAGCCAACTCCGTCTTTTTCCTGCATTGTTTTCGCCATATCCAAGCAAAGCTGTTGAAATTGTTTTGCTTGTATTTGTTTAATTTCAACAGATTTTTTGCGGAGAATTGGGTTGGGATTTGTGATAATTGGTAATAATTTTGGGGTTGACATAGTTTTAAACTTATGCTACTATTATACATTAAGAATAAAAAATTGCAACTTTGAAAATTAAAAACAAGGGAGGGAATCATTTTTCAATAAAACAAAAAAATAATAAGGAGGGAAGGATGCTAAGACAAAATACGCAAACAGGGGGAACAAAAAAAGATGTTCCAATTACAAAGGGGTGTATAATTGGTTTTCGTAAGGTAGATAAAAAAATGGTTACGATTAGTATAGAGAGCGTAGATTATATGTATTACTGGGGAAGTGATAATAATAGCGACCATAAAGCAATAATTTATACACCACTTTCAGAATGCGGAACTGTGGCCAAGGTTATTAGCAAGGCAGCAGGATTTCAGGGCGTTAAGCTAATAAAAGATACAGAAAATTTGATTTTATTTGAAGTAATATAAATAAAGTCGAAGCAACCAAATTCACAGGAATCACATTAAGCGGTTCCTGTTTTTTTTCTAAAATAAATTGGTAATTTTGAAATAAGTTGCTATAATATATAATGCGAATGCTACAAATTAATATACGAGTGCCACGAATGATTATTATGCGAATAAATTAATTCGCATAATTCGTAATTCGCGGCATTTGCATAAATTCGCGGATTCGCATTATTTTTTATGAAAATCAATAAAGGACCGGAAAAAATAAGAGATTTGCTTGGCAAAAAACCAACAAAAAAACCACCAGCTTATCAGTGGCAAGAATTGGCATTGCGCGTTATTCAAGAATTAGGCATACCTAATTTTAAGCGCGGCGCTGTTTTTAAAGTATGCAAAGAAAATTCTAAAAATTTTATAGAAAAATGCTTAAATGACACTAAAGAATTATGCCAGACAGGGGAGAGATGGAAATATTTTTTTAAGATAGTGGCAAGTAAATAATATTTTACCATCTGAAGCTCCCACAAATCAACAAATCAACAACAAATCTACAAATAACGTTTTTTGTCATTCCGAGCCCGCAGGCGAGGAATCCCTTCAATTTTTCAAAATTCACGGATAAGGGATGTCTCTCTCCGCTTCACTCCGTTCGAAATGACAAATATTAATATTTGTAGATTTGTGAGGAGATTTGTTGATTTGTGGGAGTTACAACTTAAACTTCACTACCAAATACCCAACTCCAAACGGCGCTTCGTAGGATAACATTTGCGGCTGATAATTAATTCCATTTAAGATCCCCAAAAGTATAATAATAGATTTTAAACCGCATTCACCGGCATCTTCAATAAAATGATGATTCATTTTAAGTATGTCTTTTATTTTGTTTTGAGTTAAATATTCAATTAATTTCTTATCAAATTTTTTACCCTTGGGTGAATAGCCAGCCGGCGCATCTTGGGTTAAGCGGTGGGACAGATCACCAGAAGCAATTATAGCCACTCTTTTTTTATTAATTAATAATTCACTTTTAAGCAATTGGCCGAATTTAAAATGCGCGGCTAAATCCAAGCCGGAATAATACAAAGGGATGATTTTGATTTTAGGTAAATGCTGTGTTAATAAACAAAGCGGCACACCGCAGCCATGATCCAAATAAATATCACTGATTAATTGCAAAGGCGCCTTGGTTTCCATTTTTTCCCTGATTTTATAAGCCAAGCCAATATCTCCGGCAAAATGCAGTTTTGTGCTAAAATCACCAAACAGCTCAAAATTACATTCAAAATCAGGATTTAAATTCATAGTAAAAGCGTCTGGCTGAATTTGGCCATGAGGCGAGATAATAAGAATGGTATCTGGCTGGCTGCTGTACAGATCTTGCTCTAATTTTTGCATGGCCTGCTGTGTCGCTTTCAACCGCGTTAAATTTTCCTTGCCAATAGCAGGAATAAGGATTGGAGGATGAGGAGTAATGGCGGAGAAGATAATCATAAAATTAAGTTCAATTTATTAAATTTATTAATTTATTTGTTTATTGGGTTTAGTTATAACTTCTGTTAATTCAATATTTTCTTTTTTTTATTTTTCTATTTTTCTTTTCGTCTATTGTCCCATTTTTCTTTATGTCTTCTCATAAGTTCCTCTTTGCCTTCTTTAGTTTTACGATTAACCTCATCAATCATTTCTTGTATTTTTTTGTCCGAAGTTTTCTTTTTTTCTCTATCCCCAACAACATCCGCCGGTTCAATAAATTTTTGTACGTAATTTTCTTTATTATTCATATATTTTATTTAGCAAAAACACCCTCACCAAAAAGCTGTTTTTGCTTTAAATTATTATTTTTTGTATTTTAATATTATTCACCGATGACCTCGGTTATCGGTTCACCCGCATCATATAAATACAGCACTTTAGGCGAAACCGTAATTATATTTTCCCATTTATAACCCAAACTTTCAAAGACTTTACCGGATGTAATTGGTCGTTTTTGTCCGTCGGCAATTACATAAACAGCAAAGGAATTAGATGATTTAATTAATTCGCCATCTTCAAAAATAACTGGGCCAATTGTTGTGTAATTAGCTAATTCTTCAGGAGATACCGGAATTATTTTTTTATGCTTAAATTTAGTCTTTAAAAATATTGCGTCCCAAATTGGCGCTTTAGTCCCCTCAATTACCCAGTAAACTCCGCCGGTAGTTTTATCTTGAAGCAGAGCGCCAGTTGGATAAGTTGAAGTTGCTGTAATTGGCGTTCCTTCAATATAGGCATTAATATCTTCCCAGCTGGCATTCATTACTTCTTCTGGATTGATGCCAATTTGGCGAAAAGCTTCGCCGCTGGCAAAGCCGCGCCGCTTATCATCAACTAACAAAAAAATAGTGCCGCGAGGAGAACGGATTAATGAATATTGCGGAAATTTAATTGGCGCGCCTTTTTCATAAACATCTAAATCAGACCTGTTAACCGTGAGTATTTTATTAATATCATATCTGGAAGTTAAAGCGCCCAAGGTTAAAAATGGCCGTTTTTTGTCATTTTGGATTAACCAAACCCCAACTTCTCCTTCTGCCTGCAGTAATGATCCATCAGGATAACTGCGCGTGAACCAGCGCTGCCAGATGTTAAAAAAATTATAATTGCCATTATAGACATGCGGGGTATAATTATACAGGGCTGCCGTAGCTTGATTAACCGGAGTAACAATTGTTGTTTCTTGTTTATTAGTTGCGTAAGGATTAGTAAAAGTATAAGTTTCCCCAACTTTATAAGTATAATGGCCTGGATTAATCATATAATCAAAAAATTGTAGAGCTGCGGAGTTAACTTGCTTGCCAAATCCTTTCCAGCGGACATTACAACTGTCGCCATCAGGACAGCCATAACCAGTAGCCCAATCAAGCTGGCTTTGTTTTGGCGAGGCATCTTCAATTAAGCTTTGCTCTTTTTGCAGCAGCACCAAGAGAAATTTCGGATTAATAGTGACCGGCCGGCATTTTAATTTTTTTTCCGCTTCAGTTGGATTATCGCTTAAATTAACGCCACTGCAGTCATAATTATTTGCCGCGGCGTCATATATAATTTCAGCGGCTGATTTAATAACGCCGTTTGTATTAGGGCAAGTGTAATTATAAAGAAAGCTGCCTTTACTGCGTAAAAATTCTTTAATGGAATTTAAATTCATTGAAGCAAAGTCCATAATTTCAGAGTCGCTGATGATGTAGTTTGGATTAAAGGTGGATGCGCGGGTTGATGCGGCAGAAAGCAGAAAGCAGAAAGCAGAAAGCAGAATAATAAAAAATTTGTTATATGTTTTATTTTTATAGTTTGTCATAATTGAATTATAGATAACTAACTATATTATAGTATATTAAACAACAAATTGCAAAAATTTGTGTTACAAGGTATTGATTATTTTTTATTTTTTTGTTAAGATTAGCTTCATATGAAAACATATAATATTATAACCATCGGCTGCCAAATGAATAAATCTGACAGTGAAAGAGTAGCTGGATATTTAGAAAATTTCGGATATAAATTAACTGATAATAAATATCAGGCGGATTTAGTAGTGGTTAATACTTGCGGAGTTAGGCAGTCGGCCGAAGATCGGGCTTATGGCATTATTCCTATGATTAAAAAACAAAATCCAAAAGCAAAAATTATTTTAACTGGATGCTTGTCAGAGCGCAAGGATGTACAGAGACGATTGAAAGATAAAGTTGATATTTGGTTGCCAATTATTCAAATTCCAAATCTCAAATCCCAAATAACAAATCACCGCTTCAACGGGATCCCGCCCTCAAAGTTAATAATAAAGAGGCGGGACAAATCTCAAATCCCAAATAACAAACTTCAAATTTGCGATTACCTTAAGTTGCAGCCAAAATATAGTTCTAAATTCAGCGCGTTTGTGCCGATCGGCAATGGGTGTGATAATTTTTGCACATATTGCGTGGTGCCTTATGCAAGGGGCAGGGAAGTGTATCGGACAGTAGAGGATATCTTGGATGAGGTACGTGGTTTAGTGAGTAATGGGTATAAAGAGATTATTTTGATTGCGCAGAATGTTAATAGTTATAATTCAAAAATTCCAAATCTCAAATTCCAAATAACAAACAAATCTCAAATCTCAAATTCCAATACCATTAATTTTACAAATTTATTAAAATTAATAAATAACATTTCAAGTGATTTTTGGATTAGATTTTCCACCAGCCATCCTAAGGATATGAGCGATGAATTAATAAAAGCAATCGCTGATTGCGAAAAAGTCTGCGAGCATATTCATCTGCCCGTACAATCTGGAAATAATGAAATTTTGAAAAAGATGAATCGCGCTTATACCGTTGAACACTATAAGAAGTTAGTAAGAAAAATCAAACAGGCAACGCCAAATGCGTCAATAACAACTGATATTATTATTGGATTTCCCGGTGAAACAAAAAAACAGTTTAATAATACTGTGAAATTATTTAAAGAAGCAAAGTTTGATATGGCTTATATTTCTCAATACAGCCCGCGCCCGGGTACAGGCGCGGAAAAGTTAGTTGATAATGTACCGAAAGAAGAAAAGAAAAAGCGGGAAGAAGAACTGATGAAAGTTTTAAGAAAGACTGCTTTAGAGAATAATAAAAAATATATTGGGGAAATCGTTGAAGTTTTAGTGGAGGGCAGAAATAAGAGAGGGGAGTGGTATGGGAAGATGGGAACGGGTAAAAATATTAAGATAGCAAAAAACAGAAAACAGAAAACAGATTTGGTTGGCGAGTTTGTGGAAGTTAAAATTAATAAAGTAAGGGATTTTGGCTTTGAAGGGGAATTAGTGAAGTGAGAATTTAGAAGTAAGGAGTTAGAAGTATTTGATTTAGCATAATATAATTGCCGCTCCCACCGCCCAGCCATGAATGGCAGGGCTATATGTTAAACTTTTAAGCCCGATAAATCGGGCTATATTTGAAAACATTAATAGCAATATCCCGCTTCAGCGGGATTAAAAGATTAAAACATAGCATAGGCATTCATGCCTATGCGGTGGGAGCGGGATGAATATAGTTTTTTAAATACGTGGCAATAGTAAATTTTTTCATCGCCCTTTAGCTTCATAGGTGTTAGTGGCGGCTAAAGCCGCCATAACCCGACTTAAAAGTCGGTAGAAAAAAAGACACCCCAGGAAAAACAAGTTTGTTCGTTTGTTTCTCCTGAGGTGGGACCGCCCTTTCAACTATGCATCTATTAGGTTATGCATCCGTACAACCCGTACGTGCGTTGAAGTTAGCGGTATCGGCGCCGGTACCTGGAATGTGGGCAGCGTCATTAAGATCAAAGGTTGTGTCGTGGCGGCAATGCGCCGCTAGCATTCTAAAGGCCATAATATTACCTCCATATTTCTGGGTTTACGTACAAAATTACATATGCCTGACCTTTGCCAAATTGTTTGATCCCTCCTTTCTTTTTTTATTTTTCCACAGGCATTTTGCCTATTATCAATATAACACAAACAAATTTTTTATGCAAGACAAAAATAACAATAAAATTATAGTAATATTAGGGCCTACTTCCAGTGGGAAGACTGGTCTAGCCGTGAAGTTAGCCTATGAATTTAATGGCGAGATTGTGTCTGCTGACAGCAGGCAGGTTTATCGCGGGATGGATGTAGGGACTGGGAAGGATTTGGATGAATATTTAGTTAAAGGTGTCCGACACCCTATAGGGTGTCGGACACCTTATCGCATACCATATCATTTAATTGATGTTGTAAGCCCTAAAACTGAATTTAGTTTGGCTAAATATCAGAAGCTGGCGTATAAAACAATTGATGATATTTTGGCTCGTGGCAAGTTGCCTATTATTGTAGGCGGCACTGGCTTATATTTGCAGGCGGTTGTTGACGGTTATGAGTTAAGCAAAGTTAAGCCGGATAAAAAGTTGAGGGAAAAGCTGGAAAAATTGAATGCGGATCAATTATTTAAAAAATTACAGAAACTAAAACCGGATTTTGCTGATAGGTTGCATGAAAGTGATAAAAAGAACAAACGAAGATTAATTCGTTATATTGAGATCTGCAAAGACACCGAGTGTCCTAGCCTCCTTCGCCGTAGTGGCTACGGAGGCCGAGTAGGACACTCGGTGTCTAACGCGGATTATGATTTTTTGTTAATTGGCTTGACTTGGTCCAGAGAAGTATTAATGGAGCGGATTTATAAGCGATTGATTGGGAGATTAGAAAAAGAGTATATGATAGGGGAAGTTGAGAGATTGCACAAACAAGGTGTAACATGGAAAAGATTGGAAAGTTTTGGTTTGGAGTATAAATATATTTCTTTGTATCTGCAAAAAAAATTGATTTATGAAGAAATGGTAAAAAAATTAAATATTGCTATTCGGCAGTTTGCTAAAAGGCAGATGAGTTGGTTTAGGCGGTGGGAGCGACAGGAGACGAAAATTTATTGGGTTAAGGATAGAGGAGAGGCGGAGAAGTTGGTGAGGAGATTTTAAAAGAAAATAGGAAGAGATTTTTTGTCTCTTCCTAATTATGATGCACTAAAAAATTAAGTACAGTTTAGTGCTGTTGCTCTTATGCTGTGGCTCTTATAAGGTTTTGGCGAGGCTCAATAAAGCCTTTTTGACAATTTTCGCAAACAGCAAAATTATTTTCATTTATTTTCACAGCAGTCTTCTTACCGCAAATAACGCAAAATCCTAAAAAATTTCCTTCTTTTGCGTATCCACAGCTATTCATAAAATCAACTGTGCATCCGTCACCTTTTACAAGGCATTTTCTGTAAAAAGAGCATTTTTTTCCCATTTCCCCTCCTTTTTTTTGTTGATTCTTAATTGTCTAACTCAATATGTGGTTCAATATATTTTTCAAAATCATCTTTGTTGAGCAAAAAACATTTTTTCATACGAGGCATTAATTTGCATGTACTTATATAAAAATCAATATCCATTTTAGCGCCAAGCGCGTTAGGAAAAAAGCATACAATATCAGATCCACCTACTAGCCAACCACGGATTGATGCTTTTATATCTCCTTTACCTTGACTTATTCTCAGTAAGACGCAATTGAAAAGTGAAAGTGCATGATAGCCCTTAAAATATCGGTTTATATGCTTTATAAATTTTGCGAAAGCATGTTCATCTGGAAAAAATAATGCCACATAACCAAGATAATATTTCCTGATTTTTATTTTCATTTCTCCCTCCTTGCAATATGAAATTGTCAAATGAACATTTTTACCTAAAAAATACCCCGTCCTTTGTGGACGGGATATTTTTAGAAAATAATTTCCTGCCAAGACATTATTGCCTTGGTTTTAGTTTTAATATATTTAATTTTTATTATTTGATAAATTTTTAACACAAAATTTTTTTATTATAATAATGAATTGTTATCAACAGTTTAGCGCAGTAAATTTATTTTGTCAAGTTTGGCTAATATTAAACAAAAAATACCAAGCATTTATTAAAACTCTTGGTATTTTTTGTAATTTGATATTAATCAAAATTATTGCTGCGGACGCTCTTCAGAAGTTGTTTCTTCCTGAGTAGGCGCAGCTTCTTCAGCTGATGTTTCCTCTTCAGCTTGAGCGGCTTGCCCTTGCTCTGGCTGTTCTTCTTTTTCTCCGCCACCGAATAATTTTTTAAAAAAGTCTGTTAATCCCATAAATTTAGTGTTTAGTAAATTAATTTATAAATAATTATAATTTTTTTAGTTTTTACGACCTTTATATAGTGTTTATAAAATTTACAATATTTTTTTTAATATTTCAATGACAATTTTCGGATTGGCCTTGCCTTTTGTGGCTGACATTGTCTGTCCTATAAAATATTGCAAAACATTTTCTTTCCCTTGTTTATATTGTTGCACTTGAGTTTGGTTTTTGTCAAGGATATTTTTAATAATTTTTTCTAATTTTACCTTGTTATCTATTTGCTCTAAGCCAAGATTAGCCATAATTTGTGTTGGATCGCCGCCATTTTTATACATTTTTTCTAAAATAGCCTGCCCGGCTGATGAGTTAATTTTACCTTGATAAACCAAAGTAATGAGTTCAGCAAAATTTTCCGGAGTTATCTTAATATCCTTGATATTAATTTTATCATACTTTAAATGTTTAAACAACTCGCTAATCAGCCAGTTGGCGGCAGCTTTAGCTAGTTTCTTTTTTTGCCTTTCCCAGTCATCGCCTGTTGAATCAATCCAGGCGCGCAGTTCAGAAATAACTTGTTCGGTATAATCAGCTAAATCTTTATCACTGATTAGTATTTCCGCATCGTATTGGTTAAAATCATATTGTTTTTTAAATCTTTTTAATTTTTTTGGCGGCATTTCAATTAACTGCGATTTTATTTTTTTAATCCATTTAGCGCCAATATTTAACGGCGGCAG
>DAOWHZ010000017.1 GCA_030641105.1 bacterium
GCCATCTACAATTATCAAAATCATTGGTAAATTATTTTTCCCTTTTTTGTTATCACTCATATATTATTTGTTAAAACCAAAATTTCAAATTTCAATTTAACAAATTTTTTTGGAATTTGGTAATTGTAATTTGTTTGTTATTTGTGATTTGAAATTTTTTATCTTAATTACCTAAATTCTGTTCAATTTCCATTAATCTATTATACTTCGCCAATCTCTCTCCTCTACACAAAGATCCTGCCTTAATATAATCCGCGCCAACTGCCACGGCCAAATCAGCAATAAAATCATCGCAAGTTTCCCCACTGCGATGCGACACCATTATCTTGTAATCATGCTTTTGCGCCAACTTAACACATTCTATGGTTTCGGTCAATGTGCCAACTTGATTTGGTTTTATCAAAATAGCATTAGCCGCTTTTTCTTTTAAACCACGGCGCAGACGATCCATATTAGTAACAAACAAATCATCGCCAATTATCATTATTTCTTGGCCTAATTCACGCGTTAATTCCTGCCAGCCCTGCCAATCATCTTCAGCTAAGCCGTCTTCAATGGAAATAATGGGATATTTTCTAAACCATTCATAGTAAAGCCCGATTAAATTAGCGCTGGTAAAATTAGCTTGATCTAATTTAAAAATATATTTACCAGTTTCTCTGTTATATAATTCTGATGCGCCAACATCAATGCCTAAGCCAATATCTTCGCCTGGCTGGTAGCCAGTATTAACCATAGCAGCCATAATCAATTCTATGGCTTGCACTGACGACACAATATCAGGTGCATAACCGCCCTCATTGCCTACATCAGTATCAAACCCAGCTTTTTTTAAAACATGTCCTAACTCATGAAAAATCTCAGCTCCCATTCTCACTTTTTCAGCAAAACTATTTTTTTTAAGCGGCAGTATCATGAATTCTTGGAAATCTAAGTTGGTATCAGCATGCTTACCGCCGTTAAAAATATTAAAAGACGGTACTGGTAATTGAAAATTTGTAATTGAAAATTTGTAATTGGAAGCAATGTATTTATATAATTCCATTTTTTTAGCAGCAGCGGCAGCTCTTGCGCAAGCCAATGACACAGATAAAATTGCGTTAGCGCCTAATTTCTTTTTGTTTTTTGTGCCATCTAATTTTATCATTAAATCATCAATCTTTTCTTGCTTGGTTGCATCAACACCTATTAACTTTTTAACAATTTTAGTATTAACATTATTCACGGCCTTAAGCACGCCTAAGCCGCCGTATCTCTTGCCGCCATCACGCAACTCATAAGCTTCATGCGCTCCAGTGGAAGCGCCTGATGGAACACTGGCTTTAGCAAAAATACCATTATCTAATATTGCTTTTGTTTCAATTGTTGGATTGCCTCGTGAATCTAAAATTTCACGGGCAGTAATTTGTTTAATTTTTGACATAAATTTTTCTATCCTTTCCTTTCCTTGTCATCCTGAATCAGCTTTAGCTGATAAGGGATCTACAACCATGACAAGCGCGATAAGCCATGATTGCAGATCCCTCACTCGCAAGCGAGTTCGGGATGACAAAAAAGTGTTATATTTGTTGATTTATGGGAACTTTAAATTGTATTACTTCACAATCTCCCTTCCCCCATTGGATTATACCCATTCTCAACCTCGTCTCCGTCCAAATACCCATCTCCGTCACTATCAGGATTATTAGGATTAGTGCCATATTTAGCTTCCTCGTCGTCAAAAAGCCCGTCATTGTCCGTGTCTTGGAGGAATTTGAAAGAGGAAAGAATTTGATTTAAGGTAATATTATAATTTTCAATATTGCCTCCGGAAAAAATATATACATAACGATCTTCATCTTGCTCAATAAAATAACCTGGTCCTACACATCCGCTATCCCATCCGGAATTTTCAACTTTATAACCCTTATAAATACTAATTGACATTTCTTCCAATTTTCCACTTGGTTGTAATCCTATACCTGATTTAACTTGTGATTGAACAAAAGTAGTAAAATCAACTTTAGTGTCTTTAACATGACCAACTTGTATTTCTAATCCAATATACTTCTCTGGACAACCTGGTCCATTAACTACTTGAATATTACTTAAATGAATATCTAAAAAATTATCGGTTCCACCGACTGATTTAGAATTAAATAACCAGTTGCTTAAATATTTCATCTCAAATTTATACTCCTCATTCCGATAAGTCTGCCAATCATCTGTCGCTGAAACTTCAGGAGATAGATCGGAAGTGTCGGATGTTTTATTCCCAATTTCATTTTCAATACTTTCTTCAACCACCGGACATTTCGCAAACTCGCAATCAGGCGGCACCCGGCCAACACTGGAGCCATCCGGACAAACCTTTGCATCCATAGGACAAGCAATTTTTTTATCCGCTTCTCCTTTTTCCTCTTTAAATTTACACTTATCGTTTTCACAAATTATACTGCCTTGTTTGCAATTTACAAAAGCTAAGCAACCAACATCTTGGCAGCTGTTATCTAAAATATTTTGCCATTCATCTAAATACTGCTTATTAATTGCCATTTGTATTCCTCCGTTAGCACAATTGCAACAACCTTCTTGCGTTTCAACACAATCTAAATCCTGACTGCAAACTTTCCATTCATCAAGCAAAATTAATTCATCGGAAGTATCTTTGTTAAATCTCTCATTAATAATATTCGCAATATCATTCCAAAAAAAATAACCAGCTCCTACAACCCCGCCAGCAAAAAGCGAAATAACAACTATGCCAATAATTAAATACAATTTTTTTCTACGACTCTGCTTAACTCCCTTTTCTTTTAATTTTTCTATTCTTTGGCTAACATCTTCTTTTGGCGCGACAGGTTGCTGCGGCACATCCTGAATAGGTTGAGTAGGTTTATTTTCCTGCTGTTGATTATTTGGTTGTTTTTGTAAATCATCAAACATGAATCTTAAGTAAGAAGGCAGAAGTAAGAAGTTAGAAGAATCAACTATTTACTTTTTACCTTTTAATAAATTTAATTTTATTAATTTATTGGTTTATTAATTTAATAAACCAATAAATAGCAAAGCGATAATAAATTAATAAATCTTAATTCATAAACTTCTTACTTCTTACTTCTAAATTCTTACTTAATCAACTTACTTCTTACTTCTAAATTCACAATTCCCTTAAGTCCCGGCATCCTCTCTCCTCCCAAATAAGCCAACATAGCTCCGCCGCCAGTTGACACCCAATCAACATAATCCAGCATTTTAGTCATTTTTAATGCCTCAACTGTTTCCCCTCCGCCAGCCACGCCAAAAGTTGAACCGCCTGAACGAGCGGCAATTACTCTGGCAATTGCCAAAGTGCCATGCTTAAAATGATCTTGCTCAAACATGCCCATTGGCCCATTCCAAACTATTGTTTTAGCTTTCTTAATAAAACTGTTGTACAGTCTTATTGTTTCTGGCCCAATATCTAAAATAGTTTCATTTTTATTTACTGTATAAACATTTTTAACTACTGCTTCACCACTGCCATCTTTTCTTGAACAAACCACTACATCAATAGGCAAAATTACATTTTTCTTTTTGAACTTTTTAGCAAATTTAATACTTTGCCTGTCCACGAGTGATTTGCCAATTTCCAGTTTATGTGCCGCAAAAAAATTATTAGCCAAGGCCCCGCCAATTAAAACGCGATGAGTTTGCTTATATAGCTTTTTTATTAGTTTAATTTTAGTGGCAATTTTAGCTCCGCCAATTACCAAGATCAGGGGTTTTTGCGGTCTTAATACTTTATTTAAATTAACCAGCTCATGCTCTAATAATATGCCGGCGTACGATGGTAAAAATCTTTTAATCACGCTAACAGAAGCATGCGCCCTGTGGCTAACCCCAAAAGCATTATTAACATAAATATCAGCCAACCTTGCCAACTCTTTAGCAAACTTCTTGTTATTCTTCTCCTCGCCCGTGTGAAAACGCAAATTTTCCAACATTAAAATCTGCCCATTCTCCATCTTGCTAACCTCTGTGCCAACTTTAAAACCAATGCAATCATCAACAAACTTTACTTTCCTACCCAACATTTTACTCAAACGCGCCGCAATCGGCTTAACAGAATATATTTTTGTGTTTTTGCCTGCCCGATAGCCTTGCATTAAGGCAGACGGGTGTCTTCGTGTTTTCGTGTTTTCGTACGGTCGCCCTAAATGAGTTATAATAATCACCTTGCATTTATGTCTTAACAAAAAACGAATAGTTGGCAAACCGGCTACTATTTTGTAATCATCCAATATAATTTCCGATTTCCGAATAGGCACATTAAAACCAACACGTAAAAGCACTTTTTTGCCAGTTAATTTTTTGCATTGCTTGATTGATTTAATCTGCATACTGTGTATATTATACCACAATTTAACAAAAAAACAAAAACAAATAAAGGCTGTAGGCTGTAGGAACAAGGCATTGCCTTGTTCCTACAGCCTACAGCCTTTATTTTTAACTTCTTGCTTCTCAATTCTTATTTTATTATTTTATTATTTAATTTCCCCCAACACCACCTCAACCTCTTCTCTTTTACCATTATGCAAATAAACAATCTTAACTTTATCACCGGCTAAATAACTTTGAATAACCTCGCTTAAATTATTATCCTTATTAATTTCTATGTTGCCGATTAAAATAATAATATCACCTTCTGCTAATCCTGCTAAATCAGCCGCACTGCCCTTGACTACTGCTATGCCCTTATTATTTTTATAAATCATAGCGCCTTTATCTTCTCCATTTTGTAATAAATCCTCTACATTAACTTTAACTAAATCAGATAAATTAATATAATTAACACCTATGCTTGCTCGCCTAATTTCTTTGTATTTAAACAAACTTTTAATTGCTGAAGAAAAATGATAAATCGGCTCAATCTCGCCTTGATCATTTATTAAGCCAACAACATCACCAGCCAAGTTAAATAAAACAGATTTCTTAAATTCTTCTGGAATATTTTCCATTAAACTAACCTTACTTGAAAAAACATCACTAAAATTAATTATACTCTGACCTTTGTCTTGTTTATCGGAAATCCTGCTTAACCAGCTATGGCCGTCCCAATTAACAGCTAACATTAATTGACCATTGTTAATCTCATTAATTGAAGCAAATTTTCTAACAGGCAAATCACTTACTTTAATATGTATAAAATAAAATGGCGTCAAGCTATCGCTTACTATGTTATCAATGGTGTAAATTTTTTTGTCTTTAGTAATTACAACATAATCATCTAAAACGCTTGGCACATCTGTCTGGATAGGCAAAAAGCTGGTTATAATCCAGCCATCGCTAGAAACAATTAAACCTTGACTGACTTCTTGGCTGATTTGATAATAATCACTTAAATCAAATCCATTAATGCTTTTCTTTATCTTTTGCTTTTTAAATATGCCGACCAAGCTATTATTCGCGGAATTAATTGTTTCAATAACTTTAGTATCCTGTTCAACAATAACTTTTTTAGCGTCCCTGATAATCAAATTTGCGCCTCCATAATCTCCGCTAGTAAAACTAATCTCGCCAAAAAAAGGAATATTATAATTCAATAAATAACTTCTAGCAATCAACTCACCCACTACTCCGCTGGCCATACCAAAAATAACAGCCAAAATTATGATTAGCATAACGCCATTTTTTTTATTTTTTTGTTTTGTTTCGTTGTTCATAGTTTTTCTCCCACGAATCAATCCCGCAGAATTGCGGGATAGATTTGTGGGAGCTAAAGCCACCGAGCAGTAATTAAAACAATAAACAAACTAGTCAGGCCAAAACCTAGATATAATCTAATAATCTTTTTATCCAGCTTATCTAATAAAAAATGCCTGACTAATCCTATTAACATATAATAACAAATTGCTATAATCAGGCCTGCTATATTATGATTTAAAGGTAAAAAGGAAATTGACCAGGACAACTCAATTATAATTAAACAGCTGATCAAAATATAAACCAATCCTTTGCCTAAATCTATTTTATTAGCCCACATCACTTGATAAACAATCAAGCCACTGGCCGCCAGCATTATGATCATTAATAACCATGTTTGAATGCTCAAAAAAGCTTGCATGCCATAAATAGTAGTGGCTAACAGGAAAAAAATTAAAAAATTTCCATAAGAAGAAATATTCTCAATACTAAACGGCTCATAAGCAATAGAGCGCGCTAAATAATAATAAACATAGCGCAAATAAAAATATAATAAAACAATATTTAAAATAAATAACAACTGAATAATAAATTTGCTGCTTAGTAAAATTGTATAAACTAAAACTGCTGTTGACATCAAGCTTGGTAAAATTATTCCGCTAAAGCAAGACCAATCTTTGTTAACATTGCTTGCCTTGCTAAACTGCCAAACCGCAAAAAAAATCAACAAATTAACCAGCGCCAAAACCACATAAATCATTTTTGGATTAAAAAAGAAAACTTCAAACAGAATTAAGGTGAGTAGCGGTATTATTAATGGTAAAAGACGGTTAAAGTGCATATTTTAGGTAACTGAACAGCCAAAAATTTAAGATTGCAGATTTAAGATTTAAGATTTAATTATTTTACCTAAATCAAATCTTCAATCTTAAATCTTAAATCTTCAATCCTAATTAAGCCACTCATACTCCTCCTTCGCCTGCTTTATCAATCTCTCGCTATCCAATCTTTTTCCCTCATCACCATTAAGCAAATAATCTTCCATTTTGTCCATTGCCAAAACCAAATTCAGGTGCAAGGCCTTATATTTACTGGGCATTTTTAAAGCTAAAAACGAATTTTTTGTTTGCTTAACATCATCAATGGTAATCAAGCTTTCATCTTGAGTCTGCCGTAAATAATTATTCAATATAACCTTAACTTCCATTTGATAAGCTTTAGTCAGCAAGCCCATATCAATTGACTTATGAGCTTGTTGATTATTATCCTGTCCAGCGGTTTTGTTTTCTTTATCAGCTACTGGCTTAGTAATAGAACAAGAAGTCAGTATTAACGTTGAAATCAAAATAATAAAAATTGTTATTTTTTTGAACATATATTTTACTTGTCATTTCCCGAGAAGCCCTTTCCCTTTTGTCATCCCGAGAAGCGGAGCGACGAGGGATCTATAGCTATGACTAAACGCGCTTACAATGGTTGCAGATCCCTCACCTGCTAAAGCAGGATTCGGGATGACAAAAAAGCGCTCTATTATCTATTATCTGACTTCTTAAACCCATCCAACGCCCTTAACACCTCCAATGGAATAGCAAAAATCACGGTATTAGACTGATCAGATGATAAATCATTAATTGACTGCAATGTTCTTAAATGCAAAGCGCCATCAGCCGCTGACAGCATTCTACCTGCCTTGGCCATATTTTCCGCCGCTATTACTTCGCCTTGGGCCTTAATAATCACAGCCCGCTTTTCTCTTTCCGCTTCCGCCTGCTTGGCAATAACCCGCTTCATTTCTTCCGGCAATTCAACATGCTTTAATTCCACTGCCACAACTTTCATTCCCCACGGATCAGTGGCTTTATCAACAATACTTTGAATTCTTTTGGAAATTTCATCTCGTTTAGCCAGCAATTCATCTAATTCAACTTCACCGACTACATCCCGCATAGTTGTTTGAGCCAGCTGAGAAACAGCATAATCATAATGCTCCACTTCAATAATAGATAGCTTAGCATCAACTACTTTATAATACAAAACCGCATTGACTTTAATAGACACATTATCCTTGGTAATAGCGTCCTGATCCGGCACATCAATGGCCTTAACGCGCATGTCAACTTTATTATAATGCTGAAAAATAGGAATAACTATTCTCCAGCCAGGCTGCATTATGCTCCTATAACGACCCATTAAAAACTTTACCCCTCTCTCATACTGATTGATTTGTTTTAAGCTGATAAGGATTATAAACAAAATAATCCCTGAAATTGTTAAAAATGTTTCCATAAATTTTATATCTCCCACAAATCTACAAATCAAGTACAAATTTACAAATATCTACTTGTCGTGTTATTACGTATTTGTAAATTTGTAAGAGGATTTGTAGATTTGTGGGTAATTATTTAATAACAAACACATTAGAATAAATCATATTATTTTTTTGTTTTACTTCATCCCAAAAACCACTGCTAATTTTATATCTGCCAGTCCCTGCATTTTCAACTTCTTCAATGCGATTTTGGCTGTCACAATTCAATATGGTTTGCTGCCATTCAAAGATCCTGCTTTGGCCAGGTTCAATAGAGTGATCATATTTACATTCTGCAAAACAAGAATTATCACATCGCCAAACCGGCTCTATTACCACCCATTCCCTTTGCACGAATTTTTCAATCAAGCCAATGCCATAATTCTCGCCTAAATATTTTGCGTATTTAGCTTCAAATGAAGAAAAAGTCTGCTGGACAACTGGATACTTTGAACTGCTGGTTATAATTATTTTAACGGTTTCTCCTTGTTTATATTCTATTTTGTCTGTAGTAATAATTAGTTTTTCCGCTGAAACAGGTTTAATTTCTGAAACTTGCTTTGGATTAACAAAAATTAGCAGCGCTATTAAAATAATGGCAAATAATATAACTAAAATACTGATTAATAATTTTTTGTTTACCATATAAAATCGTGGATGCAAAATGATATGCATTACAAGTTATGAGTTATGAGTTATGCGAAATTAATTAACAATCTCAAAATCATCGCCTATCTTCTCCTTCTTCAACTCCAGCTTCTTAACCAAATCCAAATCATCCAATTCATTCATCTTTAAATACTTATTGGAAAATGTATATAACACATCATCAATATACAAACTTCGCTTAACAGTATTGTCATAATAACTATACCCGCGCCAATAATCCATTTCTGAAATCCTGCCGCCGTCAGAATGATCAATCTTGCCTTTTAATTCAAAGCCAGTTTTTTTATCAATTTTAAATACAGCCGCGCCGCTAAAAGTTAACTTGGGATATCTAGAAGATATCTTTTCTTCTGCAAATCCACTCAATGGTCCTGGTTCTATAATACTTACTCCTGATTCTTTGATACTAACTGGTATGACTAATAAATTCTTATCACGAGAGAATAAAAATGCTTTATGATCATGCAAAGCAATAGAATCACTGCCAGCATCTCCCATAATATAAGTATCAATTTCCTTGGGCTTCTTTACATTTGCTACATCAAACAAAGACAATTTTAAGCCCTTAATTTTCACTCCGCCCCACTCTGTTTCGCCAGTATCCTTGCCCAGTCCAATTAAAGTTGTGTCATCATAAGGATGCAAATAATCAGAATAACCCGGAATTTTCAGCTTGCCTAAAACTTTTGGCTTTTTAGGATTAGATAAATCAATTACAAATAAAGGATCTATCTGTTTAAATGTTACCATATAAGCGCGCTTTTGCATAAACCTTACTGAATAAATTTTTTCTCCTTCAGCTAAATTCTCCAAAGCCCCGACTACTTTTAAGCCGCTATCCAGCACATATAAATTATTATAAGATTCTTGCCTTTCATTTTCAAACCTTGACCAAGTTCTATTTTTAGTAGTGGCAATGCGGAAATAACCATCGCGCTCATCCATGGAAAATTGATTTAACACCTGCCCGGTTACCTCGCCAAATGTTTTATATTCCAACGCGCCATCGCTAACAGCGATTTTATGAATCACGGTTTTTTCCAATTCCTTTGAAATATCCGCGTATTTTTGCTTTAAATTCTTTTCCACTTCATCTTCCAGCTTGTCTCGCTCTTCATCTGCTAAAGAATTAATATATCTTTCCACAATATAATTAATTTTATTCATTTTTTCCTGTTGGCTTAAAATAAAATTTTCCACTGCTTCAATTTTAGCAATCCGCTCTTGATTCTTAATGGATAAACGCGGATAAACAACTTCTTTCATTACTTCCATCATTAACTGGTATTCGCTAATATGTTTAGTATATGTGATGTAAATATTATTTTGCGATACATACATATTTTGATTGCCGCTCAATAAATAAACATCGCCTGTTACAGCCCTTTTATTATTTTTAACATTAATAGCATTAATAGAAGTAAAATTATATGATTGGTATGGAATATCAAAATAATAAACATCAGGCATATAACACCTGACACTGCTTAAAGAGCAATCCTGTGTCATTACTTTCCTGTCTTCCAAAATTCTTGGCACTGGCATTTCATCATCGTAATAATAATTATGATTCTGCGTTACAAAATAAACATAATCGCCAATCATGCGGGAATTAGAATAATTGCCTTCAAAATCCAAATCACGAACCTGCTTTGGATTCTTTCTGTCAGTTATATCAAAAACTTTAAAAAATGTATAATTAGACCTGCGCCTAAAACTTTTGTACAGTTCTGTTTTATAAATTAAATCATCATGGCCAAAAACCACTAAACTATTACCCTGAATATAAATATCCTGGGGCCTGGATTCAAAAGCGATTTTAGCCAATACCTCTGCTTTGTCAGCCGGATACGCGTTGACTATAAACAAATTTTTCTGGGAGACCGCATAAATATATTTTCCGTCTGTTTTAATAATATCAGCTTCATCAACACCCTCAACTTGAACATTGGTCTTGGAAAAATCATCCGAGCCCTCGCCCATACCGGCAGGAGCCGCATCAGCAATCGCTTCCATTGATTTCATGGCCATTGGCGCAGCCACTGAATCAAGCATCATCTCGCCTTGCATAATGCCGCGGCCATAACCAAAGCCGTAAGACGGCTCAACCGCTCCCTGCTCTAAAAATTCTTTAAGCTCGTCATAATCTACAAATTTTTTGATTTTTGTTTGCGCCGCCAACTGCTCGGTTATATTTTTCGGCAGTTCAGTTTTTGTTTGTGGTTTTTCTGTTGGATAAATTTTTATTGCTGGTTTTGTTTTAGAAAAAATTGAACATCCTCCTAAAACAAACGCAAGCGCCGCAATAATAACGATTGACTTGATTGTTGTTTTGTTCATAAATTTTTAGTTAACTTAATTATGATAGAAATTAATAATTCACATTTATTATTTATACTTAAATAATAAATCTAAAATTGTAAATCTAAAATGATTGTCACCGGTCCATCATTCACCAGCTCCACCTCCATCATAGCCCCAAACTTCCCTGTCTCCACCTTTATACGCTGCTCCCTAATATGCTTAACAAATTTCTCATAAAAAAATATTGCTTTTTCCGGCTTGGCTGACTGCGTAAAACTAGGCCGATTGCCTTTTTTGCAGTCGCCATATAATGTAAATTGTGATACCACCATTATCTCACAGCCAACATCTTTAACAGACAAATTCATCTTATCGTTCTGATCACTAAAAATCCTTAAATTCACAATTTTATCAGCCATCTTCTTGATCACCAACTCCTCATCATCTTGATGCACTGCCAACAGCACTAACAAACCCTTATTGATCTGTCCAATAATCTCATTGCCAACGCTAACACTGGCTTTTTTTACTCTTTGAATTACTGCGCGCATATTATAGAAAACAGAAAACAGACAGCACCAGCCAGAGGCTGGTGCTTTCTGTTTTCTAATTATCAAATGCCCTCGCATCCATCTCCACCCAATCATCCCGCCCTTCATCCCACTTATACGCCATCATCTTATGGCTTTTTTCAGTATCGCTATAAATATAATCAACCTTGATTTCAGATCCAATGCGGCGAGAATATGTTGTTTTTTTATCTAATACTACAGGTTTGGAAATAAACTCTAACTTCATCCTGCCTAAAGGGCCTTTGAATATAATAAACTCAATATCTATTCCTCCCATGTCATTCTCATACTGCTTGCCATGTTCTTCAACCTCAAAATTATCTTTAATATTATTTATCGTATTTTCCCATTTTTCAGGTGACATAAATATGCTATGCTAATAATGCGAATAAATGCTAATCTGCGAATTGCGAATATTTTTATTCGCATATTCGCAATTCGCAGATTAGCATTTATTTGCTAGATTAGCATATTATCCTTAATAATAAGTAGCCATCGTAGCCAAATCTCTTTTACGACGTTTGGCTGTTGCTTCACTGATAACTCCTTGTTTAACTAAATTATCTATAGCTTTGTTCATACCAATCATGCCTTCGTGGGCGCTGGTTTGAATAACGGAATAAATTTGGCCAAGTTGATTTTGCCTGATTAAATTAGCAATGGCCCGGTTATTGATCATAATCTCCCGAGCCGCCACTAAGCCTCCTTTAATTTTGGGTAATAATTGCTGGGCAATTACCGCCCGCAGAACCGAAGCTAATTGGCTAAAAATCTGCTTTTGTTGATTGGCCGAATAAATATCTACAATTCTTTCAATGGCATCTGGCGCAGTAATAGTGTGAAGAGTTGATAAAACTAAATGTCCTGTTTCAGCCGCTGTTAAAACCGCTGAAACAGTTTCCTTGTCCCGCATTTCACCTACCATAATAATATTAGGATCCTGGCGCAAAGCATATTTTAAGCCCGAAGTAAAACTTATTGTATCAAAGCCAATTTCCCGTTGTTCAATAATGCTCTGTTTTTCCTTAAATAGAAACTCAATTGGATCTTCAATAGTAATGATATGCGCCTTTCTTTCTTTGTTGATAATATCTATCATTGCCGCCAAGGTGGTTGACTTGCCGCAGCCAGAAGGGCCCGTAACTATAATTAATCCATCCCGCAAATGAGTTAATCTATAAATTATTTCATTAAAACCGATTTCCTCCGCTCCGGGAATAACACTAGGCACTAAACGGGCTGTTAAGCCGATTTTACCTTCCTGGTAATGCAAATTAATTCTAAATCTGGCGCCAAAAAATTCCCGAGAAATATCCATCTCCCGCTTACGTTCAAATCTTTCCATGGTCTTTTTGTCAATCAGTGAATGAACCGCGTCTTCAAACTCTTTAGCTTTAATAATATCTTCTTTAAATTTAATTAATTCTCCGTCAATGCGCAAAGCCGGTACACTGCCAGCGGCTAAATGCAGATCCGAAGCTTTTCGCTCGATAGCTTGTTTAAAATAAGAAGAAATATCCATAATTGAATTTAAGATTGATGATTTTAGATTTTAGATTTAATCTACTTTTTATTATAACATTAAATAAGGCGAATAGTAAATAGACAACTAGCAATTTTTAAAATAGTAATAAATAATAAGTAAATTAAAATCACGGATTTGGTTTTAAAATTCTTATTACTTATTACTTATGTCTTATTACTTATTACTATTAATTTTATACTTCTAGTTGTCTAGTTGTCTATTTACTATTCGCCTTATTTAATGTTATAATAAACAGTAGATTAAATCTAAAATTTAAAATCA